>NZ_JBVAPG010000052.1:0-51994 GCF_055413685.1 Bradyrhizobium sp. LeoA1Lang
GCATCGCCATCAGACTCGCTCGAAAGCGAATCCAACCCGCACACATCATCGCATGGTCACTTTGGCGTAGAGCTCACCAGGCCGCCGCCCAGCGCGCGCACTTCAAAACAAAAAGACAACTGTAATGTTAGGCTGCGACTTGGCGGCGCTGGCCTCGCCGGCCTGCCGCATTAGCTCTTCTCCCATCAGCCGGTGCAACAGGTTGATCGCCTTCAGCGGGCGCACCATCACCTTGAAATGCGTGATCCGTCCCTCCGCATCGAAGGTGATGATGTCGACCCCGTTGATCTTGATGCCCTCAATCTCGTTTTCGAATTCGAGCACCGCGCCGTTATCGCTGCGCCATTCGCCCCGATACGTGAAGCCGGGGCCGCCCAGCACCTTTTCCGCGCTCGACAAATATTTGAAGGTGATGTCACGTCCGCACTGCGGCGCGTGTACGACGGGGCTTTCGAATACGGCGTCGGGGTGAAGCAGATCCCAGAGCGCTGCGCGATCATGGGACTTCATGTAGGCGTACCACTTGTCGAGGCCGGTCATTGTCAAAGACGTCTCCTCTTGGCGGAACGTGCAACGGCCCGACCATGGCGCGCCGTTTAGTCTTGACCGTCAATATGCACATTGACGCATATGCGCCTATGTGCATAAAGTCAAGGATGCTGGACGAGTGAGCAGGATCCGGACAAATGGGCGCCTGTCCTCCGACAGTATCCTGCTCAGCAAACCGGAGAGGGAGTGGCGACCCGTGGCCCTGGGTGACGCGATCCTCGCATGCCTGACCGAACGTCCGATGACGGGCTACGAGCTCGCCAAGACGTTCGACGCGTCCATCGGCTTCTTCTGGAAAGCCGACCATCAGCAGATCTATCGCGAGCTTTCCAAGCTGCGCGACCGCGGCCATGTCCAGGCCCGCGAGGTCGTCCAATCCGGCAAGCCCAACAAGCTGGTTTACACGCTGACCCCCGAAGGCAAGGCGGCGCTACGGCACTGGGCGGCGCGTCCGAGTATGCCGGCGTCGATCAAGGACGATCTCCTGGTGCGGCTCTACGCGCTCGACAGCGTCGATATCGAACCGCTGCGCACCGATCTGATGGCGCGATTGGAGCACCACCGCGACCGCTACGGGCGCTACGAGCGCCTGCTCAACAAGCGGTTCCCGCAAGGTGTCGCCTCGCCCGCCGATATGGGCAAGCTGCTCGGGCTTCGCATCGGCCTTCGCCATGAGCAGGTCGTGGCGGAGTGGTGCGAGGAGGCCATCGAGGCCCTCTCCGCCCTGACAAACCGGGTAACCGTTCAGCCGCTCAAAGCGGGCCACGGCGACGATAAGGCATAGGAACCTCTCCCCGTCGTCCCGGGCTTGACCCGGACCCATAACCACAGGGTTTGTGGTTGGAAGACGCTGGGCCGACTTGCACGTTTCACAACACATAGTCGGAGTTATGGGTCCCGGCTCGGAGGCCGGGACGACGGGCTTCCCGATGCAGGTTCCGCGCAAAGGTAACTTTAGAGCCCCGCGGCGCCATTCCTTAACCCGTTCTTTACCGTAACGCGAAAAAGTCGACGGCTAAGGCAGACGCCCCGCGCGGAATTCGATTGTCTGTTCAATCGGGACGTACGGGGAGGCTGCAGGCGTGGGTGTGGACGCCTTAGTCGGGACCGGACGGAATCATGAATTCGCGCGTATCGTGGAGTGTTGAAAGCATCGATCCATCCGTCCGCGAAAGGGCCGAGGCTGCGGCTCGCCGCGCCGGCATGTCGCTGAACGACTGGCTCAATTCCACCATGAGCGAGCCGGCGCCGCCGGATCTCCGCAATGACCAGGCGCGGCCCGCGATGCCGAGCCAGGCAAGCCGGGACGTCGCCGACATTCATCAGCGATTAGATGCGATCACCCAGCAGATCGATCGATTAGCGCGGCCCGCGCCGCGCAATGACGCCCCGCGCAGCGACGCTGCGCGCGGCCAGTCCAACGTCGCGCGCCAGCTCAACGACGCGATCTCGCGGCTCGATGCGCGGCTGTCACAGATTTCAAATCCCGCTGCCGCGGCGCGCCAGCCCCAGATGCCGGACCGGCAGCGCCAGGCGGAAGCCGTCGAGCGTGCTGCCGCAAAGGTCTACCGTCCGTCGCCGCCCTTAAGTCCCGCCTCTTTCGATTCCGCGATCGCGGAGATCACCGCACGCCAGAACGAACTCGACGGTCCGCCACCGCGGCAGATGCCGCCGCGCCACGCTCAGCCAATGGGCGCAGCTCAGCCGACGGGCCCAAGCGTTCCGCCAATGGCCGCGCATGCTCCTCCGGTTGCACCGGCACCTGCCGCGCCGGCACCGGCTGGCCCGGACTTCTCCTCGCTGGAGCGTTATCTGATCAAGATCACGAGCCAGATCGAGGCACTGCAACGGCCGGATCATATCGAGCAGTCGATCGCCGCGTTCCGGAGCGAGCTTGCGGAAATCCGCGCCGCGCTCACCGAGGCGATGCCGCGCCGCGCGATCGAATCGCTCGAAAGCGAGATCCGCTCGCTGTCGCGCCGCATCGACGACAACCGGCAGAACGGTGCCGACGGCCAGGCGCTCTCCGGCATCGAGCGTGCGCTGTCCGAGATCCGCGAGGTGCTGCGCTCGCTCACCCCGGCCGAGCAGCTCACCGGCTATGACGAGGCGATCCGCAATCTCGGCGCCAAGCTCGATCTGATCCTGCGCGCCAACGACGATCCCTCGACGGTGCATCAGCTCGAGAGCGCAATCGCCGCGCTCCGCGCGATCGTCTCCAATATCGCCTCCAACGACGCATTGGCACGGCTCACCGAGGACGTGCAGACGCTGTCGTCCAAGGTCGACGAGCTCGCGCGCGCCGGCAACCATGGCGATGCCTTTGCGGTCCTCGAGCAGCGGATCGCCGCGTTGGCCTCGACCCTGGAAAGCCGCGAGCGCCCGGCGCCAACCGAACACTCGCAACATCTCGAAGACGCCGTGCGTACGCTGTCGGAACGGATCGACCGTATGCAGGTCGGAAATGACAGCGCCTCGGCATTCGCGCATCTCGAACAGCGTGTCTCCTACCTGCTCGAGCGCCTGGAAACCTTCTCCAATCCTCAGTCCGGCAATTTCGGGCGCGTCGAGGAAGGGCTGCAGGACATCCTGCGCCATCTCGAACGCCAGCACGCCAATCTCGTGTCGCTGGCCGAGACGAGCCGCAATGCCGGCGCGCCGGCGCCGCAGCCGCTCGACCCTGGCCTCGTCGATATGGTCAAGCGCGAATTGTCCGATATCCGCTACAGCCAGTCGGAAACCGACCGCCGCACGCAGGATTCGCTCGAGACAGTGCACAATACGCTCGGCCATGTGGTCGATCGCCTCGCGATGATCGAGAACGATCTGCGCACCGTGCGCTCCGCGCCGGCCACGCCGTCACCGGCGCCCGAGCCGCCGCGCGCCGCGATGCCGCAGACAGTGATGCCGCAGCCGAAGCCCGAGCTGCCTAATCCCGCGATACAGGAACATTTCGCGGCCGCGCCGCGCGACTTCCATGCGGCCATGCCGGTGGAGGCTGTACCCGTTCCGCCGCCGCTCCCGCCGCGCGCGATCAGCGAGATTTTGGAGCCGCACGCCGCGGTCCGCGCCGCGCTCGAGCCGGACCTGCCGCCGGATCATCCGCTCGAGCCGGGCACGCGCCCGACCGGACGGGTGTCGACGCCCACCGAACGCATCGCCGCGTCGGAGAGCGCGATCAGCGAGATCTCGCCCTCCACTAAAGAGCCGGTCTCCACGTCGAGCTTCATCGCCGCCGCACGCCGCGCCGCCCAGGCCGCGGCCGCCCAGGCCGCCACCGAGAAGGGCGGACGTGGTGGGGCCAAGGCGGCAGCCAAGGCCAAGCCGGTCGACAAGGCTCAGGGCAAGTCCGAGGGCAAGGAGCCCTCGACCATCACGTCAAAGATCCGCTCGCTGCTGGTCGGCGCGAGTGTGGTGGTCATCGTACTCGGCGCCTTCAAGGTGGCGATGATCCTGCTCGATAGCGGCACCGCCTCGCAGATGCCGCCGATGGAGAGGTCGAGCGATGCCCCCGCCGCGGCACAGCCGCCGGCCGACACTGCGGTCGTCGCACCCGCGCCCGCGCCGGCCCCTGCGGCGCCATTGATGACTTCGCCGACCCCGCTCGGCCGGCAATCCAACAACAGCACCGCGCCGAACATGCTCGACGGCTCGCAGGTGGCGATCCCGCCGGCGCCCGCGCCGTCCCCATCTTCCGTTGCGAACAATGACATCACCGGCTCGATCCCCGCGCCGTCCGTCGCGCCGATGGGCGGCAGGCTTATGATGGTGCAGGTGCCGCCGAGCGAGCGGCTGCCTGATGCCATCGGCGGCCCGGTGCTGCGCGCTGCGGCGCTGAGGGGCGATCCGGCCGCGGCCTATGAGGTCGGCGTGCGCTTCGCCGAAGGCAAGGGCGTTCCGATCAATTATGACGAGGCCGCAAAGTGGTACGAGCGCGCCGCGCAGGCCGGCGTGGTGCCCGCGATCTTCCGGCTGGGAACCTTCTATGAGAAGGGCCTCAGCGTGAAAAAGGACGTCGACACCGCGCGGCGTTACTACGTGCAGGCCGCCGAGCGCGGCAACGCCAAGTCCATGCACAATCTCGCGGTGCTCGATGCCGATGGCGGCGGCAAAGGCGCCAACTACAAGAGCGCGGCACAATGGTTCCGCAAGGCCGCTGATCGCGGCGTCGCCGACAGCCAGTTCAATCTCGGCATCCTCTATGCCCGTGGCATCGGCGTCGAGCAGAACCTGGCCGAGTCCTTCAAATGGTTCAGCCTCGCCGCAGCCCAGGGCGACGCCGACGCCAGCCACAAGCGCGACGATGTTGCCAAGCGCCTCGACGCTCAATCGCTGGCAGCGGCCAAGCTCGCGATCCAGACCTTCACCGCCGAGCCGCAGCCCGACGACGCCGTCAACGCCGCGACCCCACCGGGCGGCTGGGACTCCGCGACCGTGCCGCCCAATGCGGCCAAGCCCGCGGCCAGGGCGGCGTCACAGAAGCGGACCGCCTCGATCGCGCATTAAAATTATGACAGACGCAGGACGCTGCGGTGCGGCGTCGCCATATGTATCTCAGCGCTGAAGCTGTGTAGAAAGGCCGGGCCCCCGCGCGGGTAGCTGCCAGCGCCGAGAGAACCAGTTTGTCAGCCCAAGACCACGAAGGTCGCTACCGAAGCTCGCCGACCGGGCCCCACGTAGCACCACCACGCCAGTCGATCGATCAACCGAAAGCGCGGCCGCCTCATCGGCCGGCATGGCGGTGGTCGATGTGGTCGATTGTCATATTCGTCCTCCTGATCTCCGGCGTCGGCATCCGCGCCTATCGGGACCTGTCGCGGCCCGACGCCTGGGCGTATTGGAGAGACCAGTATTTTTCGCCGAGCCTGAGTTCGAAACTGATCAGCAAGACCGATCTCGGCGGGGCGGTCGGCTCGCGGCCCGCTTTGGCCATCAGGGGCGAGATCGGGCCGGCCGCCGCGAACTGGTTCCGCGACAGGTTGGATGAGGCCCATCTGGCGCCCGGCGATGTTGTCCTTCTGTCATCTCCGGGCGGCGCTCTGAACCAGGCGCTCATCATCGGCGAAATGATCCGGACCCGCGGGCTGACGACCGCCGTCGGCGTTGCCGATGCTTCGGGCCAGGTCCGCCCGGCCTATTGCGCCAGCGCCTGCGTCCTCGCCTTTGCCGGTGGCACGACCCGCTACGGCATCGAGGGCTCGATGCTGGGCGTCCACCGGTTCGTCACCACGGCGCCGGTTGCCGACCCCGTCGCCGACACCCAGCGCGTCACCGGTGCCGTCCTGCACTACATGACCAGGATGGGCGTTTCGTCCACCGTCGTCGAGGCGATGTCACAAACCAGGGACATCCGCTGGCTCGGCACCAAGGAAGCCGCGGCGATGAACCTGATTACCGATCCCATCGGCCGACCGTGAGGCGACGGCCGACCTAGATCATGATCCGATTGGACGGAATCGGATCATGATCTCATCTCTTTGTTTGAGCATGATCTTTTCGGAAAACCGGTTTCCACTTTTCGGGATCATGCTCTGGGTGCGACAAAAAAGTCCGCGTTGGCGGATTCTATAGTCCCTCGTCGCGGCGATTTCGGTTATTCAAGGGCGCGGCAACCGATCCGCGCCCGTCTCCGCGTCGGATTCCGCTGCCCGCAAGCTCGATCAGAAAACCGCGCCGTGGGCTGGCCGTACGCCAGCCCCGCGGCATTATAAGAAGCGACCGCGCGTGCAGCTCTACCTCCCGATCGCCGATATTCCCGTCAATATCTTCCTCGTGCTGGCGATGGGCGCGGCGGTCGGTTTCGTCTCCGGCATGTTCGGTATCGGCGGCGGCTTCCTGATGACGCCGCTCCTGATCTTCATCGGCATCGCGCCGGCGGTCGCGGTTGCCTCCGTCGCGAGCCACATCGCGGCCTCCTCCTTCTCCGGCGCGATCTCCTATTGGCGCCGCCGCGCGATTGATCCGACGCTGGCGCTGATCCTGTTAAGCGGCGGCACGATCGGCACCGCGCTCGGGGTATGGACCTTCACCTATCTGCGCTCGCTCGGCCAGCTCGACCTGATGATCGGGCTGTCCTATGTCGTGCTGCTCACCGCGGTCGGCGGGGCGATGGCCTATGAGGGCCTGCGCGCGATGCTGCGCACCCGCCGCGGCGGCACCGTCACGCTGCGCCGCCCGGGCAGCCATGGCTGGATCCACGGCCTGCCGCTGAAGATGCGCTTCAAGCGCTCCAAGATCTATCTCTCCATCATTCCCGTCATCTTCGTCGGCCTCGTGATCGGCTTCATCGGCGCCGTCATGGGCATCGGCGGCGGCTTCATCCTGGTGCCGCTGATGATCTATTTGCTGCGGGTGCCGACCTCGACCGTGATCGGCACCTCGATGGTGCTGACGCTGGTGACGATGATCTTCGCGACCCTGCTGCACGCGGTGACCAATCACCTGGTCGATGCCGTGCTGGCCCTGATCCTGATGGTCGGCGGCGTCACCGGGGCGCAGTTCGGCGCGCGCGCGGGCCAGAAGATCCGCGGCGAGCATCTGCGGCTGTTGCTCGGGCTCCTGGTGCTCGCGGTCGGCATCCGCTTTGCGGTCGAGCTCGTGATCCGCCCCGCCGATCTCTTCACCATCCGCGAAACCGGCGGCGGCGCGCCATGACCGCCCGCGCACTCCTCGTTCTCGCCGCCCTGCTCGGTGCGATCCTCGCGGCAAGCCCGGCCTGTGCGGAGCGGCTGATCGTCTCGGTCTCGAACCACCGCGTCACGGTGACGCCGAATTATTCCGGCGAGGAACTGGTGCTGTTCGGCTCGGTCGAGAGGGATGCCGATACGCCACCCGGCCGCACCAATTACGACCTCGTGGTGAGCGTGATCGGGCCGCGCGCCGACATGGTGACGCGGCGCAAGGAGCGCCGATTCGGGATCTGGATCAACAGCGATTACCGGCAGTTCCTGCAGGTGCCGACCTATCTCGCCCTGTTCTCCAACCGCCCCTTCGACCAGATCGCTTCGCCGGAGGTGCAGCGGCGCCAGCAGCTCGGGCTCAACAATGTGCTGCTGATGCAGCGCGTCGGCCCTGACTATGCCGACGTCGTTCCCAACGACGTCTTCCGCAGCGCCTTCGTGCGGCTGCGCATCGAGCACGGGCTGTATCGCGAGGAGACCTCGGCGGTCACCTTCCTGACCCCGACCCTGTTCCGCACCACCATTCCGCTGCCGGCCGAGGTGCCGATCGGCACCTATAATGTCGAGATCAAATTGTTCACCGACGGCGCGCTGGTGACCAAGGCCGATACTGCCTTCGAGATCGTCAAGGTCGGCTTCGAGCAGTTCGTCGCCAATACCGCGCGGCAGAACGGCCTTGCCTACGGCCTCCTCACCGCCGCCATGGCGCTGATGACCGGCTGGATGGCCTCGATCGTGTTCCGGCGCGATTGACGTCACGACGCGAAGAGCCCGACGCCCATCGCAACCACGCTCAGCAGCATCGCCATCGTCGACAGCCACCCGAACCAATAGAGCGGGCCGGTGATGATATACCGGCCCATCACGTCGTGGCGGCGCGCCATGAACATCAGCAGCACCATCACGGGAACGGCGAGCACGCCATTGATGACCGCGCTCCAGTACAGCGCCGAGATCGGGTTGATCGGCGTGAAATTCAGCGCGATGCCGAAGCCGGCCGACAGCGCCAGCACGGCATAGAAGGCAACCGCCTCCTTCGGCTTGCGCGCCAAGCCCACCGGCCACTGGCGTCCCTCGCCGACAGCGTAAGCGGTTGAACCCGCGAGCACGGGAATGGCAAGCAGCCCAGTGCCGACGATGCCGAGCGCGAAGATCGCTTCCGCGAACGGTCCGGCGATCGGACGCAGCGCCTCTGCCGCCTGGGCCGAGCTCTGGATGTCGGTCTTCCCCGCCACATGCAAGGTCGCAGCGACCGTGACGATGATCGAGAGCGCGATCAGGTTCGAGAACGCCATGCCGACGATGGTGTCGGCGCGGATGCGAGAAAATTCCTTCCGCGCGCCATAGTGCTTGTCGATCAGCGGCTGCTTCTTGGCGTCGACGCGCTGGTCTTCGGCTTCCTGCGAGGCCTGCCAGAAGAACAGATAGGGCGAGATCGTGGTGCCGAAGATCGCGACGATGGTGGTGAAATAGTTTCCGTTCCAGGCGAGCCTTGGAAGCAATATGCCGGCAAGCGCCTCGCCCCAGGAGATGCGGGCGAAGGCAAGGGCCGCGACATAGGCGAACAGGCTGAGCGTCAGCCATTTCAGCACCGCGACATAGCGCTTGTAATCGAGGATGATCTGGGCGGCCACGGACGCCACGCCGAAAAGCACCACATAGAGGATGGGATGCCCGCCGACCAGGAGCGTCGTCGCATCCGCCATGGCGCCGAGATCGGCCGCGATATTGATCGTGTTGGCGATGAACAAGAGCGTGACCACGATGTTGAGCAGCCACAGCGGATAGTGCCGGCACACATTGCCCGAAATACCCTGACCAGTGACGCGGCCGACGCGGGCCGAAATCTCCTGGATCGCCACCATCAGCGGAAAGGTGAACAGCATGGTCCAGCCGATGCCGTAGCCGAGCTGCGCGCCGGCCTGGCTGTAGGTGCCGATCCCGGACGGGTCATCGTCGGAGGCGCCGGTGATCAGGCCGGGGCCGAGCGATTGCAGGAAGCGCTTGAGTTCGAAGGGCTGGCGCGGCTTGGCCTTGGAGGCCGGCTTATCGCCGGGTCTTACGTGATTGCCAGTCGATGCCTTGTGTTGCGTCATACCCGGTCCAGTCGCCGCGACAACGAACCGGAGGTGGTTCGGTTCCCGGCGCTGTACCTGGCTCCTCGTTGTGGCACAAGCAAGACATGTCGTCAGGCGCGCGGTGCGGGCGCGGCGGTTGGACGGGTCACGAGATAGATGCCGAGCGCGACCGGGATGATGCCGAGCAGATCGCGGGACTCGACATGCTCGCCGAGCACAAGGAATGCGAACAGCATGCCGAGCGGCGGCATCAGGAAGTGGTAGGCGCTCGCGGCGGTGGCGCCGCACACTTTCAGAAGATGAAACCACAGCGCGTAAGCCAGGATCGATCCGCCGAACACCAGGAATGCGAATGCGCCGAGCAGCCGCGCGCTCGGCACGATCTCGGAGACGCTCGAGAGCGTGAACGCGAATGGCAGGAGCACCAGCCCCCCGGCGAGATTCTGGATGCCATTGCCGATCCACAGGCCGCCCTTGGGTGCGAGCAGCTTGAACAGGATGGTGCCGGTGACGATGGAAGCGAGCGAGGCCAGCGTGAACACGATGCCTTCCATATGCTCGGTGCCGACGGAGATCCGATGCCAGACGATGAAGGCGACGCCGACAACGCCGAGCACGAGACCCGCGACCTTGCGCCAGGTCAAGACTTCGCCGAGGAATAGCGCCGCCAGCACCGCCGTGAACACCGGATTGGCCGAGACGATCAACCCGCCGATGCCGGCGGAGACTGTCTTCAGCCCGGTATAGCCAAGCCCGAGATAGAGCGCGTTGTTGGCAACGCCGAGCACCGAATAGACCGCGACATCGCGCCAGGAGAGCTGCCAGCCCTCGCGGCGCAGCGCCAGAAAGCCGAGGATCAGGACGCCCGCGAGCGAAAATCGCGCCGTGAGCAGGAGCAGCGGCGGACAATCGGTGACGCCGATCTTGCCGGCGATGAAGGCGTAGCTCCAGAGCAGGCAGAACAGAGCAATCAATAGCGGCAGCCGATTGAAGCCTTGACGAGGAGCCGCAATCGAAGGGGCGAGCGACATGTGAATTCTCCTTGGCCCTTCCATCTAGGGCCTCGCCTTCCCATTTGGAAATTAAATGATAGACTGGCAGCCAGTGGATTTTTGAATAGGTGCCGCCATGTTCGATTTGGAACTGCTGCGCAGTTTCGTCTCGGTGGTCGATGCCGGTGGCTTCACCCGCGCCGGCGAGCGCGTCCACCGCACGCAATCCACCGTCAGCCAGCAGATCAAGCGGCTGGAGGAAGATGTCGGCCAGCCGCTCCTGGTCCGCAACGGCAAGGATGTCACCCCGACCGAAGCCGGCGAACGACTGCTCTCCTATGCACGACGGCTGCTGGCGCTCGCCGAAGAGGCGCGCGATGTCGTGACGCGACCGACCTATCAGGGCGCGATCCGGCTCGGCATCCCCGAGGATTTCGCCGCCTATCGGCTGGCAAAACTGCTCGGCGCCTTCTCGCGCTCGCATCCAACGCTCCGGCTCGACGTGCGCGCCGACCAGAGCATGCACCTGCAGCGCGATCTCAATCGCGGCGAGCTCGATCTGGCGCTGCTCAAGCGCACCGCCGGCGAGAAGGGCGCGATCGCGGCGTGGCCGGAACGGGTGCACTGGGTCACCAGCAAGACGCATCCGCGCGATACGCGCAGCGGCTCGGTGCCGCTGATCGGATTTCCGGCCGGCTGTCTCTACCGGGCCGGCGCGATCCATGCGCTGGAGAGCGCGGGCCGCGCCTGGCACATGGCCTATACGTCCTCGAGCCTCTCCGGCATCCAGGCCGCGGTCGCCGCCGGCATGGGCCTGAGCATCCTATCGGAGATCGCGATCCAGGCCGATCACCGCGTGCTCACGGCAAAAGACGGTTTTGCCCCGATCGACAGGACCGAAGTCGCCCTGCTCGCCTCCCCCGCCGCCAGCCCCGCCACACTGCGGCTTGCCGACAGACTCGCGGAGTTCTGCGACACCGTGCAGGCGAAAGCGGCGTAGCGGGCGTAGGGTGGGCAAAGCGAAGCGTGCCCACCATCAGCACTCCGCTCGTGAGGGTGGGCACGCTTCGCTTTGCCCACCCTACAGCATTGCCGCGAGTTGTGATTCAAATTTCAAACAGCGGAGGGGATGTGAGTCTGTATTCTCGCGACGCATTGCGTCCGAGCTTTGCTTCACTTTCCACCCTCTCGAAATCAGAGGGCGCAGGGAAAGCCGGGTGCTGGTTGCACCCGTGGGTCCCGTGCAACAAAAAGCACGGGGGTAGGACCACAGGTTCAACCGAAGCATTCCGGCTTTCCCTGCGCGATGGTTTACGGCTTACTTCGTGCTCTCCTTGGTGACCGGGCTTTCTTGCCACCATCACTCACAGATCATCTCTGCGAACTTAGCGCCAGCGTCGGGGCGCCAGGACCACACGACTTCGCCGTCCGTGATGCGCGTGCTCGTCAGTCATACGCTTCACGTCCACCGCATCTCACCGCAACGTTCGTGACGATCGCGAGCCGCCCCTCATTCGGGTGAGACGCGCGGAGTTAAATCACTGATTTGCCCGACGGCGGAAGCGGAATGTTTTTTGTGCGAGGGCTGGACGGGCCAAATCACGTTGGAATCGCTGGCGAATTTTCTCCTCCGTCATTCCGGGGCATCGCGAAGCGATGAGCCCGGAATCCATTTTACCGCTTGCGCAAGTGGACAAATGGATTCCGGGCTCGCGCTGCGCGCGCCCCGGAATGACGGAGAGTGAGGAGCCCGTGGCCCATCCCTCGAGACGCCGCTTGCGCGGCTCCTCGGGATGAGGACGGCGCTTGTGGCAGCAATCAATAACAGCGGGAAGCGGCGATGGTGTGCAGCTTGGTGTCGCCGAGAAGGTGCGCGGTGAAGGCCGGCGTACCGAACAGTTTTGCAAACGCGGCGTCGCGGATGCTGAGGCCGCCGGCGTAGGCGCCGAAGGCGGGCATCACGGCGCGTTCGCCGTCGCTGGCGAAGCAGCGGCGTTCGACTGCGCGGCCGCGGGTCGAGACGCGGGCCTTGGGATGCAAATGGCCGGCGATCTCGCCGATGGCGCCGGTCGGCTCATGGCGGAATCTGATCCGGCCGATCGCGACTTCGGTAGCGACCATGCCGCCGAGATCGGACGGCAGGGCCGGATCGTGATTGCCCGATATCCAGATCCACTCACGCCGCGCCTGCAGCGCGGTGATGGCGTCGCGATCCTGCGCGCTCATCCGCTCATGCGCGCGCCGGTCATGAAAACTGTCGCCGAGCGCAATCACCATGCGCGGGTCATGCCGGGCAACGACGGCGGCAAGGCGGCCCAGGGTCGCCGCGGTGTCGTAAGGCGGGAGCAGCACGCCGCGTGTGGCGAAGCTCGAACCTTTTTCCAGGTGCAGGTCGGAGACGACGAGCAGGCGCTGCTCTTCCCAGAACAAAGCGCCGGAGAGATCGGCGGCGAACGAAACGCCGGCGACCTCGAAAGTACTTGGGGGGTCGGCAGTAAGAGCCACTTGCTCCGTCATGGCCGGGCTCGTCCCGGCCATCCACGCCTTTCCACACACGCTGAAGCAAAGGACGTGGATGCCCGGGACAAGCCCGGGCATGACGGTGTGGAGAGGGATACGCCCCGAAAATTCATTTCCATTGCTACGATGTCTCATGACATCGCCTCTTTCACGAGCTCGTCGGCGGCTTCTGCCAATAGCGCGTCGGATGCTTCGCCATAAACTGACTCGCGGCCGATTTCCAGCATCACCGGGACTGCGAGCGGCGAAACATGCTCCAGTTCCCGATGAGTGATTCGCCCCTGGATGCGCGCGAGCATGTCGCCGAGCCGTCGCAGATCGAGCAGGCCAGTTGCGGCATCGGCACGCGCCGCGCGCAACAGGACATGATCGGCCTGATGCTTGCGCAGGACGTCATAGACAAGGTCGGTCGAGAACAGTACTTGGCGGCGCGATTTCTCCTCACCGGTATGGCGACGCGCGATTAGCCCTGAGATGATGGCGCAATTGCGGAAGGTGCGCTTCATCAACGCTGATTCGGCGAGCCATGCTTCGAGATCGTCGCCGAGCATGTCGGGATTGAACAGCGCGTTGAGATCAAGCTGGCCGTGCCGGATCAGGTAAGAGAGGTCGCCTAATCCCCAGATCGCGAGCGCATATTCATTGGCCATGAAGCCGAGCGGCCGGGTGCGGGCGCGCTCCATCCGCCGCGTCAGGAGCATGCCGAGCGTCTGGTGCGCGAGCCGCCCCTCGAAGGGATAGCAGACCAGGTAATGCTTGTTGCCGCGCGGAAAGGTTTCGACCAGCAGCTCGCGCACCGCGGGCACACGGGAAAAATCCTTCTGCAGCGACAGCCATTCGTGGACCTGATCCGGCAGCGCATTCCACGCACGGCGATCGTCGAGCAGTTTGCGCACGCGCTCGGCGAGATAGGTGGAGAGCGGGAATTTGCCGCCCATATAGGACGGCACCTTGGCATCCTTGTCATTGGCGCGAGAGACATAGACCTGGTCTTCGACCAGCGCCTCGTAGCGCACCACCTCGCCACCGAAGACAAAAGTGTCGCCGGGCACGAGGCCCTCGATGAAGACTTCCTCGATCTCTCCCAGCACGCGGCCGCCTCGGCCAAGCGCGCCAGTCGAGCCGGTGCCGCCGGCGCGCGAGCGCACCAGCCGAACCTTCAGCATGGTTTCCTCGACGATGGTGCCGACGTTGAGACGGTAGCTCTGCCGCACCCGGGGATTGGCGACGCGCCAGCGGCCCTGCTTGTCCTGCTTGATGCGCGCGAAGCGTTCATAGGTCTTCAGCGCATAGCCGCCGGTGGCGACGAAATCGACGATGTCGTCGAAATCGGCCCGCGTCAGCGACGCGTACGGCGCCGACGTCAGCACCTCCTCATACAATTCGTCGGCAAGGAACGGCTCGCCGCAGGCGCAGCCGAGCACATGCTGCGCCAGCACGTCGAGCGCGCCTGATCGCAGCGGCGGCGTGTCCTGCGCATTCTCGGCGATCGCATCGATCGCGACACGGCATTCCAGGACCTCGAAGCGGTTGGCCGGCACCAGCACGGCACGCGAGGCTTCGTCGAAACGGTGATTGGCGCGGCCGATGCGCTGCATCAATCGCGACGAGCCCTTGGGCGCACCGATATTGATGACGAGGTCGACGTCGCCCCAGTCGACGCCGAGATCGAGCGAGGACGTACAGACCACGCCGCGCAGCCTGCCGGCCGCCATCGCATCCTCGACCTTGCGGCGCTGTGCGACGTCGAGCGAGCCGTGATGCAGCGCGATCGCGAGCCCATCGTCGTTCATGCGCCAGAGATCCTGGAACAGCATCTCGGCCTGGCTGCGCGTGTTGACGAAGACCAGCGTGGTCTTGTTCTGCTTGATCAGTTCATAGATCTCACCGAGCGCATGGCGCGCGGTGTGGCCTGCCCAGGGCAGGCGCTCGCGCGTATCCAGCATCTCGACGATCGGCGGCGCAGCGCCGCCGGCGGTGACGACATCAGCGGCGATTTGCGTGGCCGGTTGCTGCGGCACCAGGAAGCGCGCGAGTTGTTCCGGCTCGGCGACCGTCGCCGACAGGCCGATCGCGCGCATCTCCGGCGCGAGCCGCCATAGCCGCGCGAGCCCAAGCGACAACAGGTCACCTCTCTTGGAGGTCACCAGCGCGTGCAATTCGTCGAGCACGATGCGCTTCAAGGAGGAGAACAGGAACGGCGCGTCGTCGGATGACAATAACAGCGCGAGCTGTTCGGGCGTGGTGAGCAGGATATCCGGCGGATAACGCCGCTGCCGCTGTCGGCGCGACACCGGCGTATCACCGGTGCGGGTCTCGATCTTGATCGGCAGTCCCATCTCGGCGACCGGCGCTTCCAGATTGCGCGCGATGTCGACCGCGAGCGCCTTCAGCGGAGAGATGTAGAGGGTGTGGAGGCCGCCCGTGCGCTTCACGCTGCGGCCGGCGGAGATGAGGTTGGAGCGTGCCGCACTTGAGAGCGCTCCCTCGCCGCTGGCGAGCTGGTCATTCTCCCTCCCCTTGAAAGGACCTTTCAGGGGGAGGTGTGAGGCCGCGCTCAGTTCCACCAATGTTGGCAGGAAGCCGGCGAGCGTCTTGCCGGCGCCTGTGGGCGCGATCAGCAGCGCCGAACGGTTTTCGCGCGCCTTTGCCAATAGCGCGAGCTGATGCTCGCGCGGCGACCAGCCACGGTCCGCGAACCATTTCTGGAAGCGGACAGGCAGGAGAAATTCGGCCTCGGTCGAGGTCGCGGGCTGGGTCAGGACGGGCACAGGGTAGAGCTATGCCCTCAAGGAGGCTTCGTCGAGGGGTGCGAGTCGCCCGCCAGTCCCACCACTGTCGTCCCGGGTTTGACCCGGGACCCATAGCCACAGGGCCCTCTAGTGCGCTCCGCTGCAACCGCTTGCGCACGCCATAACGCCTCCCTGTGGTTATGGGTCCCCGCCTTCGGGGACGACAGCGGAGATGCGGCGCGGCCCCCTACTCCGTCACGGGCTTGTCGGAGATGTCCCAGTCCTTGCCGTTGAAGATCGAGATGTAGAGTGTCTTCATCGGCGTGTAGTCCTCGGGCGTGTAGCTGAAATCGACGCCGTCGAGGAAATAGGGCGAGTGGAAGCCGGCGAGCGTGGTGGCGTGCTCCAGCACATTGGCGCGGGTGAGATCGTCGCCGCAGCGGCGCAGGATTTCCGCCATGGTCGCGACCTGGCCGTAGCCGGCGAACGCGATGGTGTTGTCGGGATCGACATTGGGCAGATATTTCTTCCGCAATTCCTCGAAGGCGAGCACGTCCGGGTCCTTCTCGAAGCGCGGCACGCCGACCTCTTTGGCGTAGCGGATCGCGACGATGCCGGTTGCGTTCTCAAGCCCCGCGGCGTTCAGGATCGAGCGGCCGGTCGAGCCCGCCGACAATAGATGCAGCGGCTTCCAGCCAAGCTCGGCGACCTTGCGGATCGACTGCGACGTCGCCTTGCCAGTGGTGATGTTGTAGAAGACGTCGGCGCCCGATTTCGAGAGATTGATGAGCTGCGAGTCGACGGTCGGATCGGTGAGATCATAGGTCTGCTCCATGATCACCTGCGCCTTGCCGCCGGCATCCGCCAACACCTTCTTGAACGGCCCCAGGAAATCGCGGCCGAAATCGTCGTTCTGGTAGAGGATGCCGACTTTCGCGTCCGGCTTCACGGCCACGACGTGCTTGGCCAGGATGCGCGCTTCGGTCGGGTAGAGCGGCAGACCGGCCATGGTCCACTTGAAATTCTTCGGGTCATTCCATTTCGACGCGCCGGTGTTGAGCAGCAACTGCGGCACGCCCTTGGAATTGAGATATTTGTGCACGGCGGTCTGCGGCGCGGTGCCGAGCGAACCATAGAGCGCGAGCACTTCCTCCTGCTCCACCAGCCGACGCGTGGCCTCGACGCATTTCGGCGCGCTATAGGCATCGTCCATGGTCAAGAATTTGACCTTGCGCCCGTTGATGCCGCCCTTCTCGTTCAGCATCTGGAAATAGGCTTCGCCGACGCGCCCGAGCACGCCGTACAGCGAGCCGGGGCCGGAATGCGGCACGGTCTGGCCGAGCTTGATCTCGGTGTCGCTCGAGCCCGGATCATATTTCTTCTCGGCGGCCCAGACATAGGGCGCGGGCAAGGTGGATGCGGCGAACGCACTGATGGCGGTGGCGCAGAACTCGCGCCTCGTTTGCTTTTTCATTGTTGTTGTCTCTCCCTAGACGACAACAATGATCAACATTCCGCCTGGCTCGGCAATACCGAACTTTTGCCTTTGCGACGCAATGCCGCTTGAGCAGTTCCGCTGCGCGGAAAAGATAGCGTCTAGACTCAAGTTTTGTCCGATGCCGTAGCCCGGGTGGAGCGCAGCGCAACCCGGGGCATCTGCCTCCGCGTCTGCGAGCCGTCCCGGGTTACGCTTCGCTTCACCCGGGCTACGGCACTTACGTCTTGCTCGCGACAACCACCAGGCTGGGGACGGGCACCTTGCCTTCGTTGCGGGTGGAGGCGGGCTGCAGCGCGGATAAGTTCAGGCCTGCGGCCTCGATTGCTGCGCCGATGTAGGACGCGCCGTGCGCATAACGCAGCCCGTCGCCGATCACGACGCCTTCACCTTCATGCGTCTCGGCGGTGAAGGCGACGACGCCACCGGGCGCGAGCACACGTCCAGCCTCGGCCAGCACAGGCGCGAGATCGCAGACATAGACCATGGCGTCGGCCGCGAGGATGAGGTCGGCGCTGGCGTCATCCTTGTCGCGCAGGCCGTTCAGCATGTCCTGGACCTCGAGATTGGCATAGAGGCCCGTGGCGCGCGCCTGCTCGATCATGCCCGGCGACAGGTCGATGCCGATGAAGCGATCGACGTTCTTGGCAAAGGCTGCCGCCCCGAGCCCGGTGCCGCAGCCGAGATCGATGCCGCGCTTGAAAGAGGCGGGCTTGTTCGCGGCGGCGCGCGCCGAGAGCACCGCCTTGAGCAATAGCGACGGGCCGCGATAGCCGAGATCGTGCAGCAGGGCCTCGTCGAAGCGCGGCGCGTATTGATCGAACAACGCCTGCACATAGGCTTTCGGCATGTCGGACAGTCCTTCCGCGCCGAGTTGCATCAGATGCAGGCTGGCGCCGTGATGGTCCTGTGGATCGCCATCGCGGGCCCGGCGGAAAGCTGCGATCGCCGCCTCGCGTTCGCCGAGCTTTTGTCGGATCTCGCCGAGCACGAACCAGGCGGAGACGAAATGCGGTGCGAGCTCGATCGCCTGCTCGAGCAGGCCGGCGGCGGCGGCGAGATCGCCCCGCATTTGCAGGTCGCGCGCGAATCCATAGCGGCGGTCGGCAACGAGATCGCCGGAGGACAGGAAGAGACGTCTAGGCATACGTCAAGAACCATATTGGTCATGGCCGGGCGCCGGCCCGGCAGCGAAAGCGGTACTTTTCCGGGAGATGGAAGCGCGGGTCAAGGGCTGCGCTCCACGGCTAAACATCGCGGCCAAACTGCCTATATAGGCGGCATGCGTCCCCAAGACATCCTGATGCCAGTTGCCGCCGGTCTCTGCTGCAAGGTGGGCGGCTTCCATATCGATCCGGTCCGCCCTGTGGAGCGCGCGGTCATCACCCATGGCCATTCCGACCATGCGCGGGCTGGCCACGGCGCGGTGCTGGCCACCCAGGAGACGCTCGACATGATGCGGCTGCGCTATGGCGAGAATTTCGCCGGCTCGACGCAGGCGGTGCGCTATGGCGAGGAGATCAGGCTCGGCGACGTCACGGTGAAATTCCATCCCGCCGGCCATGTGCTGGGCTCGGCGCAGATCGCGGTCTACTGCAAGGATCTCTGCATCGTCGCCTCCGGCGACTACAAGGATGCGCGCGATTCGACCTGCGCGCCGTTCGAGCTGGTGCCCTGCGACGTCTTCATCACGGAGGCGACCTTCGGCCTGCCGGTGTTCCGGCACGGCAATGCAGCGGATGAGGTGAAAAAGCTATTGGCCTCAGTGGCGCTGTTTCCGGAGCGCGCGCATCTGGTCGGCGCCTATTCGCTCGGAAAGGCGCAGCGCGTGATCGCGCTGCTGCGCGAGGCCGGCTATGACGCTCCGATCTATTTGCACGGCGCGATGGAGAAGATCACGCGCTATTACGAGAGCCGCGGCGTTGCGCTCGGCGACTTGCGCCCGGTTCGCGGCATGAAGAAGGCCGAGCTTGCCGGCACCATCACACTGGCGCCGCCGACGGCGACCTCCGACATCTGGACACGGCGCTTTCCCGATCCCGTCACCGCGTTTGCCTCGGGCTGGATGCGGGTGCGCGCCCGCGCGCGGCAGCGCGGCGTCGAACTGCCGTTGGTGATCTCAGACCATGCCGACTGGGACGGCTTGACTGCGACGATCGGGGCCACCGGCGCCGGCGAGGTGTGGGTGACGCACGGCCAGGAAGACGCGCTGGTGCATTGGTGCAAGTCGCGCGGACTTGCCGCGCGGCCGCTCGATCTCGTCGGGTATGGCGATGAGGAGGAGACCGAGGCCGTGCTCGAGGGCGAGGAAGGCGGGGCATGAACCGTTTCGCCGAACTGCTGGATCGCCTCACCTATGAGCCCGGCCGCAACAATAAACTCAAACTGCTCACGGCCTATCTGCGCGACACCGAAGATCCCGACCGCGGCTATGCGCTGGCGGCGCTCACCGGCGCGCTGTCGTTCAAACACGCCAAGCCGGGCCTGATCCGCGACCTGATCATGGAGCGCACCGATCCGGTGCTGTTCGGATTCTCCTATGACTACGTCGGCGACCTTTCGGAAACGGTGGCGCTGATGTGGCCGAAAGTGGCGCTGGCGGGCCACAATAATCCCCCGCCCCCGACACTGACCGAGGTCGTCACCCGGCTGCGCACGCTCGGCAAGACCGAACTGCCGACGCAGCTTGCGCGCTGGCTGGACGAACTCGACGAGACCGGACGCTGGGCGCTGCTAAAGCTCGTCACCGGCGCGATGCGGATCGGGATTTCGGCGCGGCTGGCGAAGACCGCGGCCGCGGCACTTGGCGAGAAAGACCCGCACGAGATCGAATTGATGTGGCCGGGGCTGGCGCCGCCCTATCTCGATCTGTTCGCCTGGCTGGAGGGCCGTGCCGAAAAACCCGTCAACCGCGACCCGGCGCCGTTCCGCCCGGTGATGCTGGCGCATGCGATCGAGGATGCGGATTTCGCCAGTCTCGATCCGGCCGATTTCATCGCCGAATGGAAATGGGACGGCATCCGCGTGCAGGCGGTCGCTGGACGCGACGAACGCGGGCACTTGCAGGTGCGGCTGTATTCGCGATCCGGCGAGGACATCACCAACAGCTTTCCGGACCTGTTGCCCTCGCTGCATCTGCCCGGCGCGATCGACGGCGAGCTGCTGGTGCTGCGCGACGGGCGGGTGCAGACCTTCAACGTGCTGCAGCAGCGGCTGAACCGCAAAGTCGTGTCGCCGAAACTGATGAAGGATTATCCGATCCATCTGCGCGCCTATGATCTGCTCGGCGACGACGAGAACGATCTGCGCGAACTGCCGTTCGAGGAGCGTCGCGCGCATCTGGAAAGCTTCATCAAGAAGCTCGCCGATCCGCGCATCGACCTGTCACCGACCGTCCCCTTCACCGATTGGCCCGCGCTGACGGCGGCGCGCGCCGATCCCGCCGGCGCCGGCGCCGGGCTCGATGCGGAAGCGGTTGAGGGCGTGATGCTGAAGCGGCGCGATGCGCCGTATCTGCCGGGACGGCCGAAGGGACAATGGTGGAAGTGGAAGCGCGATCCGCACATCATCGATGCGGTCCTGATGTATGCGCAGCGCGGCCACGGCAAGCGCTCGTCCTATTATTCCGACTATACCTTCGGCGTCTGGACCAATGGCGATGCTGGCGACGAGCTGGTGCCGGTCGGCAAGGCCTATTTCGGCTTTACAGATGAGGAATTGTTGCAGATCGACCGCTTCGTCCGCCGCAACACCACCGAGAAATTCGGACCCGTCCGCCACGTCGTGCACGAGCCGGACCAGGGGCTGGTGCTGGAAGTCGCGTTCGAGGGTCTGCAGCGCTCACCACGGCACAAATCGGGCGTCGCGATGCGCTTTCCGCGCATCAACCGATTGCGCTGGGACAAGCCGCCGCGCGAGGCCGACCGGCTGGAGACGCTGGAGCGGATGCTGAAGAGTGTGACGGCAAATTAAAGGTTCCAGGCGTGGATGATAAGCATTGACGGCGCGGCGCGGGTTCCCCATGTGCTCCGCCTTGCCTATAATGCGGATGCAGACCCGCGAGGAGACAGCAATGCCTGACGACGTCCGTGACTTGCCGGCCAGCCAGAATGACGGTTTGTACCGCTTTCTCGGCGGCTCGCCGCTGTCGGTCGCCTTCCGGCTGATCCTCTTGTCGATCCTGGTCGGCGTGGTGCTCGCGGCTGTTGGATTCGATCCCTGGAACATCATCCACAGCATCCGCCTGCTGTTCCAGCGGCTGTGGGACTTAGGGTTCGACACCATCAACTGGTTGTGGCGCTATTTTCTGCTTGGCGCCGTGATCGTGATCCCGGTCTGGCTGTTGTCGCGGCTGTTCGGCACGCCGCGCGGCCGCTAGCTGTCGCGGACCGGGGCGATGCAACTGCGATTTGTCGGCTGCGGTGACGCCTTCGGCTCCGGCGGCCGCGCGAACACCTGCTTCCACGTCACCGGCAGAAGCGTCGATTTCCTGATCGATTGCGGCGCGTCCTCGTTGCCGGCCATGAAGCGGCTCGAGATCGCGCGCGATGAGATCGATCTGATCCTGATCACGCATTTCCACGGCGATCATTTCGCCGGCCTGCCGTTCTTCCTGCTAGATGCGCAGTTCTCGCGGCGCAGCCGGCCGCTGGTGATCGCGGGGCCTGAGGGTATCGAGACGCGACTGCCACAGGTGATGGAAGCGCGGTTCGAGCATTCGTCGAAGACAAAGCAGCGCTTCGATCTCTCCGTCGTACCGCTGGTGCCGGAACAAAGCCGCAGCTTCGGCGCGGTGAAGGTGACGCCCTATCCGGTGGTGCACGGCGAATCCGGCGGGCCGTTCCTTAGCCTTCGCATCGAGGCCGAGGGCCGCGTCATCAGCTACAGCGCCGACACCGAATGGACGGAGGCGCTGATCCCGGCGGCGCGCAACGCCGACCTGTTCATCGCGGAAGCCTATACCTACGACAAGATCGTCAAGAACCATCTCAGCCTGACGACGCTGGAAGCGCATCTGCCCGAGATCGGCGCCAAGCGGCTGGTGCTGACCCATATGAGCGACGACATGCTCGGCCGCGTGGACGAGCTGCCCTACACCACTGCCAGCGACGGCATGGTGGTGGTGTTCTAGAAGATGCACGCACCAAACCCATCCGCGGAGGTCACGAGCAGGCAGGTGTTCGCCATCGCGGGTCCCGCGATGATCGCGAATCTGACAACGCCGCTGATCGGGATCGTCTCCACCACCGCGATCGGACGGCTGGATGACGCGGCGCTGCTCGGCGGCGTCGCGATGGCCTCCGTGCTGTTCGACTGCATGTTCTGGCTGTTCGCGTTCCTGCGCATGAGCACGGTCGCCTTCACCGCCCAGTCGCTCGGCGCCGGCGAGACGCAGGAACTGCGTGCGATCCTGGTGCGCGGCTTCATCGTCGCGGCAGTCATCGGCGCCGCGCTGATCGTGCTGCAGGTGCCGCTCTCGGCGATCCTGCTCAGCGCGATGGGCGGCAGCGAGGGCGTGACGGCAGCCGCGAAGACCTATTTCCTGATCCGCATCTGGTCGGCGCCGCTCGCGCTCGCCAATTACGTCGTGCTCGGCTGGCTGATCGGCCAGGCGCGGGCGACATTGGCGCTGTCGACGCAGATCGCGATTAACGTCGTCAACATGGCGGCGACCATGCTGCTGGTGCTGGTGTTCAATCTCGGCATCGCCGGCGCGGCGGTCGCCGCTGTGATCGCGGAAGCGGCCGGGCTGGTGCTCGGCATCCTCATCGCGCGGCATCTCACCGGCGGACAGCTCGACATCCCGCCCGGCACGCTGTTTGCGCGCGAAAAACTGATGCGGATGCTCGCGGTCAACCGCGACATCATGATCCGCACCGCAGCGCTGATCACGGCGTTTTTGTTCTTCACCGCGCAAGGCGCCCGCGCCGGCGACGTCACGCTGGCGGCGAACGCGGTGTTGAACAATTTCCTCCTGGTCAGCGCCTTCTTCCTCGACGGCCTCGCCAATGCCGCCGAACAGCTTTGCGGCCGCGCCTATGGCGCGCGCGACCGCTATGCGTTTGCCGGCGCGGTGCGGCTGGTCATCGTCTGGGGCTTTGTGTTCGCGCTCGCGGTGATGGCGGCGTTCGCGCTGTTCGGGCCGGCGCTGATCGATATCATGACCGCGAACACGGAGGTGCGGCAGGCTGCACGCGCGTTCCTGCTGTTCGTGATCCTGTCGCCGCTGCTGGCAGTGTTCGCCTTCGCCTATGACGGCGTCTATATCGGCGCGACCTGGGCGCGCGACATGCGCAATCTGATGGTGCTGTCGCTCGTGATCTTCCTCGCCGCTTGGTTCCTGCTGCGCCCCTTCGGCAATGCCGGGCTGTGGACCGCGCTGCTGGTGCACTACGCCGCGCGCGGCGGATTGGAAGCGCTGCGCTATCCGGCGCTGTTCAGGGCGTCATTTCTCAAGCCGTAGATGCCGTAGCCCGGATGGAGCGCAGCGCAATCCGGGGCCTTCAGTGTTGCGGAGAGCGGCTTCCCGGATTGCGCTTCGCTCCATCCGGGCTACGAAGTCTCTACCGTACCGGCCAGTCCTCGGCGGTAATTGTCGCAGCATCAGCGCCGACGATTTCGGACAGCGAGTCGCGGCCGGTGCGCAGGAGCGTCGAGGAGAGATCGCGCTTGATGTCGTCGACGAGACCGAGGCCTTTATAGACCAGCGCGGAGTAAAGCTGGATCAGGCTGGCGCCGGCGCGGATTTTTGTCAGTGCGGCGCCGCCGGAATCGATGCCGCCGACACCGATCAGCGGAAATGCGCCCTCCGCGCGCACATAGGTCTCCGCCACCATCCGCGTCGACAGGCGGAACAGCGGCCGCCCGGAGAGACCGCCCTGCTCTTTCGCGCGGGCCTGCTCGCGCAAGATCGAGGGCCGCGCCAGCGTGGTGTTGGCGACGATCATGCCGTCGACGCGGCGCGAGCGCGCAATGTGCACGACGTCGTCGAGTTCGGCGAGACTTAAGTCCGGCGCGATCTTCAAGAGCACCGGCGAGTCGCCGGCATTCTTCCGCACCCGCTCGCGGGTATCGATGACCCGCGCCAGGAGGTCGTCGAGCGCCGCCGATTGCTGCAGATTGCGCAAGCCCGGCGTGTTCGGCGAGGATACGTTGATGGTGAAGTAGCTCGCGACCGGCGCAAAGGTCTCGATCAGCTTCACATAGTCGGCGGTACGATCAGGCGAATCCTTGTTGGCGCCGACATTGACGCCGACGATGCCGGAAAGATGCGCGCGGCTGGCGAGCCGCCGCAGCACCACCGCCGCGCCGTCATTGTTGAAGCCCATGCGGTTGATGACGGCCTCATCCCGCTCGAGCCGGAACAGCCGCGGCCTGGCATTGCCGGCCTGCGGCAGCGGCGTCACCGAGCCAATCTCGACAAAGCCGAAGCCGAGCTTGAGCAGCGCATCGGGCGCCTCCGCGTTCTTGTCGAAGCCCGCGGCCATGCCGATCGGATTGGGAAAATTCAAGCCGAACGCTCGCACCGCGAGCTTCGGGTCATCCAGCCGCTGGCGGATCGGCGGCAGGAAGCGCAGGCCCTGGATCGCCAGCCGGTGGGCGTCCTCCGGATCGAGCCAGCGCAGCAGCGGCAGCGAGACGGCATCGAAGGCGCGGATCACGGGAGCTGCTCCGGGATCACATGGGTGCCGTCGGCGCGTGCCGGCAGGTCGTAGACCGCGGTGACCGCACCGAGATCGAGCTCGCCATAGAGATGCGGAAACAATTCATCGTTACGGGAAGGCTCCCAGCGCAGGGCGTCACCGAGTGCATCAGCGTCAACCGCGATCAGGAACAGGCCGGCCTGACCGAAAAAGTGCTTCCGCGCGGTCCCGGCGAGTTGGGATGCGGTGGAGAAGTGGATGAAACCGTCGCGCAGATCGTCGGCACTACCCCGATACACCCCGGCCCGCTCGGCCTCGCGCCAGGCCGAGGCAGGGCTGATTTTATAGATCGTGCGCACCTTTCCGGTGTCCCCTGCTTGTCGCTTGAGTCTGTTGGGGTTTTCCCGAAACTGGTCGGGTCAGTGAGGGAACGTATCGACGCCCGTGGCGCAACTCAAGCGCCACAGCAGGGCCGATTGGGGACATTTGCGGAAAGCCGCGGGTTCCGGCAATAATTCCTAAATCCGAACGGCGGAATTCCGATGGTCAGACCGCCCAAGCAATCGCGCCTGCTCACCCACGGCCAGGTCTGGGCCGCGCTGGACCGGCTTGCGGAGCGCGCCGGAATGTCGCCGTCCGGGCTTGCCCGGCGCGCCGGGCTGGACCCCACGACCTTCAACAAGTCCAAACGCATCACCGCCGACGGCCGCGAGCGCTGGCCATCGACCGAATCGGTCGCCAAGGCGCTCGCCGCGACCAATGTGTCCATCGACGCCTTCGTGCAGTTGATCGGCGATGGCGGCGGCCGCGGCGGCCCCTCGGTGCCGCTGATCGGCCTCGCCGAGGCGGCGGCAAGCGATGCTTTCGACGACAACGGCTTTCCGACCGGCAAAGGCTGGGACGAGGTGGCGCTGCCGACGATCCCGGACGAGCACGCCTACGCGCTCGAAATCTCCGGCGATACGCTGCGGCCGGTTTTCCGCGAGGGCGACGTCATCCTGGTGTCGCCCTCAACCCCGATCCGCCGCGGTGACCGCGTGGTGCTGCGGACGAAGGACGGTGAGATGCTGGTGAAGGAGTGCAAACGCCGCACGGCAAAGACGCTCGAATTGCAGTCGTTCAATCCGGCGGAGCCGGATCGCACGCTCGCAGCCGAGGATGTGGCCTGGATCGCGCGGATCGTGTGGGTGAGGCAGTGAGGGCAGCGCGGGCGAAGATACCGCTCCGCACATGCTTGATACCTCGAACCAAGTTTCGAGGGCTACGACTTCGAAGCTTGAATCACATCCGTAACGGATCCGCCAATGCACTAGATTTGCTTCCGCTTTCGGCGAGATAGTGGCCATAGCCGCGTCTGCCGGTGGCTCGCCCTCGTAGCAAATGACCCGACCCAGACATCAGGCGATTTCCCGTCTTGTGCCGCTATAGAAGGGATATTGTTGCAAAAGTCGAAAATCGAATAACCCTAAAAATCTCGCGAAAGGTGATCTCTGGACTTCTCTGCTTCAGCGTAGCTTTTCATTGCCACTACGGACGTCCGCGATCGATTTTGGATGAAACGTCCCTCGCGTCGACGCGCGTAAAATGCATTAGCGATCTCTAGAGCATGATCCGGAAAAGTGGATACCGGTTTTCCCTCGCGACAAACGCGAAGCGTTTGCGCAGAGATCATGCTCAAACAAAAAGATAGATCGGGATGATGATTCGAAGAAAAATCATGGCGCTCTAAGAAGATATCCGTTTAAAAAATGCGCCACGATGTAACCACGGCGGTTTGACATCGTCACCTGACCGCAGATTCACCCGAATGAAAACGACCGCGGGGGGAACTTTCGGTTTCGCTCCGAGTCATATTTGTGACGCGATGCGGCCTGGCCGCTGAGGAGGGAAGCCAAGGGAGAGATCATGCCAAAGTCCCGCCTTGGAATGGCTGCGGCCGGCCTTGCCCTGGTCGTTCTGGGAGCGCTGCCAAGCGCGGCCGAGGCGGGCCTCCGCCTGCGCGTTGGCGGCCCCGTCGGTGTCGCGCGCTTCGCGATGGCCGGCATGCTGTCGGTCGCAGGTCTTCGGCGCGCACGCATGGCGGCGCGCCACAGCCGCGTCCGAATGGCTGCCTTAAGACCGCAAGATCTTCGCTCCGCCGCCGAGTCGATCCGCCCGAGTGAGCGCGCGCAGCTCACTGCCGTCGCGGCCCTGGCCGGCTGGCAGGGCGGCCGAGCTGCACAAGGCTGGTGGCAGCACGCCGACGGTTCATACGGCTGGGTCGGTCCGCTGTTCTGGCCGTTCGCCTATAGCGATCTCTATGACTACGCGCTTCTCAGTGATGGCAGCGGCTTCTGGGCCTATGGCTACGGCGATCTCTACGCCGCGATCTTCTCGCCTTACGCTGCGAGCGATCTCTCAGCGTTTGCGGCCGAGCGCCCCGCCGGGAGGCGGCATCGCAAAGCGCCCTTCGTGCGGGAGCTCTGCGGCGGCGACACCGCCGAGACGACCGGCGTTGCCCTCGAGCAGATCGGCCGGGTGGTCGCGGCGAACGAGGCGCAGCGCACAGCCTTCGACGAGCTCGCGAGCGCCTGGACTTCCGCCGGCGACACCATCCGCGCCTCCTGTCCAGCACAGGCCGCAACCACCGCGCTGGAGCGGCTCGCGGCCATGCAGAGCCGCGTCAACGCGATGCTGAGCGGAGTTGAGGCCGTTCAGCCGGCATTCCAAAAGTTCTACGATCTCCTGAGCGATGAGCAGAAGGCGCGGCTCAACGCGCCCCAACGCGACCGCCGCGCTAACGCTGCGGCCGCGAAGCTGAAGGAGATGCAGGACGCCGCCTGCCAGGCGAGCCGCGAACCGCAGGACGAGCAACAGGCCGAAAAGCAATACCGCCAGCTCGTCGCCCAGCAATGGCCCCTCGACGACATCGCCGCCAGCCTGAAACTGAACGATACCCAACGCGCCGCGCTCGAATTGGTGCAGGACACCACGATGGGCACCATGGAAGCCTTAAGCGCATGCCCGCCAAAGGACGCGCTCACCCCGCCGGCCCGCCTTAAGGCCGCAAAGGCGCGGTTGGAAGCGATGCGAGAGGCGATCGGAAGCGTGAACGACGCGGTCGACGATTTCTATTGGTACCTGAGTGACGAGCAGAAGACGCAGTTCGAGGGGCTCGGGCCGAAGAAGCAGGGGGTGTGATTTTTCCATCGTCAAGCGGCGCTGATCGGCTAAGGCAGCACTTCGCATCCCTGTCGCATTTGCTAGTCGTCCGTTAAGAAGCGGAATAGCTGGGCTGGACATGCGAGCGTGCGCTAGAGCGTGATGATTTTTCTTCGAATCATCATCTCGCTCTAGCTTTTTGTTTGAGCATGATCTCCGCGCAAACGCTTCGCGTTTGTCGCGAGGGAAAACCGGTCTCCACTTTTCCGGATCATGCGCGAGTACGTGAAATGCGCCGGCTCGCCCGGCTTGATTGCCGCGTCGGTTCAGGACAAGCTCACTGACGGAGCTCGGAGAAGCGAGGGCGCTCGGAGAGGAAATGGCGCGCATTATTGTCCTCGGTGCGGGATTCGCCGGCCTCTGGGCTGCCATCGGCGCTGCGCGCAAGCGCGATGAGATCGGCCGGATGGCCGAGGTCGAGATCCTCGTGATCGACCGCAATCCCTATCACAACATTCGCGTTCGCAATTATGAAGTCGACCTAAGCAAGGCGGCGATCCCGCTTGCCGAAGTGCTGGACCCTATCGGCGTCGCTCATGGGGTTGCCGAGGTGCAAGCGATCGATGCGGTCGAACAGCAGGTGAGCGTTGTAACGCGCGACGGCCCGGAGGTTTTGACTTACGATCGGCTGGTATTGGCGCTTGGCAGCGAACTGGCGCGTCCGGCGATTCCCGGCCTCGCCGCCAACAGCTTCGACGTGGACACCTATGCGGCTGCCGTCCGGCTCGACGCACACCTCGCAGCGCTTGGCGCAGCGGCGCCATCGGAAGCGCGCTCCACGGTGGTCGTGGTCGGCGCCGGTTTCACCGGGATTGAAGTCGCAACCGAGATGCCGGGCAAGCTCGATCGCGCCGCCATCACCGGCGATCGACGCATCATCCTCATCGACCCCAATCCCGCGGTTGGCGTCACGATCGGCGATAACGCCCGCCCGGTCATCAATGAGGCGCTCTCGGCGCTCGGCGTCGAAACGCGGCTGGGCGTGACGGTTGCCGCGCTCGACGCAAATGCCATCACGCTCAGTTCGGGGGAGATCATTCCCACACAAACAGTCGTGTGGTGCGCGGGCATGCGCGCAAGTCCGCTGGCTGAGACGCTGGATGTCGAACGGGACCGATATGGTCGCGTCATCGTCGATCAATTCATGCGCGCAACTGGTGCAATGAATGTCTTTGCCGCCGGCGACGTGGCCTGCAGTTTCGTGGACGGCATCCACGCCTCCGTGATGTCCTGCCAGTTCGCCCGGCCGATGGGCCGCTTCGCAGGCCACAATGTCGTCGCCGACCTGTTCGGGCGGACGATGCTGCCGCTACATATCGATTGGTATGTCACCGTGCTCGATCTCGGCGCGTGGGGGGCCTTGTACACGGAAGGATGGGATCGCCAGATGCGCACCAGCGGGGCCGCCGCCAAATTGACCAAGCAGACGATCAATCACGTGCGGATCTATCCGCCACGGACAGGTGATCGTGCGGAGATTCTCGCGGCTGCGGCGCCAACACTGCAGGCGCCGCCGGCCGTGCGATCGTAAGCCTCGGACTCGGACGCATCGCGCGATGATGCCGTCATTGCGAGCCAACGGGTCGGCGCGTAGCGCCGCCCGATGACAGGCTCCGCGAAGCAATCCATGCCTCCACTTGCGGAAACATGGATTGCTTCGTCGCTTCGCTCCTCGCAATGACGGCTAGATGCAGGCGCGAACAAAACTACGTCGCGTAGTCCGGCTCCTTGCGGTCCAGCATGCGCTTCAGCGCATCGAAGTGGCGCTGCGCCGGGCTTGGGCCCTTGTAGAGACTGCTACCGCCGATATCGCGCATGGTCTTTTCGACCACGGGAGCAGGCAGCTTCTTCAATGGCTGTCCGGTCCACATCGCGTAGATCTGCACCTGCGCGGCGCGCTCGATGTAATACAGCCGGTCATAAGCCTCCGCGACGGTCTCGCCGACGGTCGAGATGCCGTGGTTGGCCATGAATAGAATGGTCTTGTCGCCGATCACCTTCGCGAGCCGCGCGCCTTCGGCCGGATCGAGCGCCGGGCCGGTATATTCATCGTCATAGGCGATCTCGCCGGCCATGCCGACTTCGGTCTGCCCGATCTCCTTGATGCGGGGATCCTCGAGCCGCGTCAGCGCGCTGGCAAACGGCATGTGGGTGTGGAACACCGCCTTCGCCTGCGGCAGCGCCTTGTGGATCGGGGCGTGGATGCAAAAACAGGAGCGCTCGACCTCACCCTCGCCGCGCTTGATCTCGGCATCGTCGATGCCGACTTCCATGAAGCAGGAAGCGGTGACCTCCGACCAGTGCGTGCCGAACGGAATCTGGTAGTAGCGATCGCTGCGGCCGGGCACCACGAAGGTCAGATGGTTGAAGATGCCTTCGCTGAAGCCCTGGATGAAAGCGAGCCGGTGCGCGGCGGCAAGATCGACGCGCGCCTGCCACTCTGCGGCGCCTTGATCGGTGAGCGTGTCCGGTGAAACCCTGAACTGCATGTTGATCCTCCCTTGCGCCCCTCTGCTGGCGGCTTGTTATTGGCGCAGTCTAGCTCAAATCGCCGTCGCTCCGCTTGAAATTACCGTGCACCAACTATCCCGATTTCGCAGGGCGCGACGGGCTGCGCGATGCGAAGCAGTAGGTGGGCAATGCGTAGCGTGCCCACCTCTTCTTGCACCGCTCTTGAGGGTGGGCACGCTGCGCTTTGCCAACCCTACGCGATTCATCCCGATTTCGCGGGACGCGCGCGGTGCATTGGCGGCAGTTGGCAGCATGTTTTCGATAGAACAACGCGGCAAGACACAGTTTGCGTTGGCAAAGCCGGCAATGTTCGCCCTAGAGTGAGGATGAGGAGAATTGTTGCGGATGACTGCTGGCACTGAACGAAACCCGGATCGCAAGACCATTGCCATCGTCGGCCTCGGAAGCATCGGCGGCATCATCGCCGGCCTGTTGCGCGCGGCCGACCGGCACGATGTGATCGCCTGCGTCAGGCGGCCGCTCGATCGTCTCGTGGTCGAGCGCGCGGAAGGCACAATCGATGTTCCGCTTCGCGCCCTGACTGATCCGCAGCAGGCCACGCCGGTGGACTGGGTGCTGTTCTGCACCAAGGCGCAGGACACGCCTTCAAGCGCGCCGTGGCTTGCAAAACTCTGCGGCGCCGACACCCGGATCGCGGTCCTGCAGAACGGCATCGGGCACAAGGAGCGGCTGGCGCCGCTGGCCGGGCACGCGGCCATTATTCCTACTCTCGTCTATTACAATGGCGAGCGATTGGCGCCGGACCGCGTTCGCTTCCGACGTGCCGGCGACTATGAATTCACGGTCGCAGCCGATGCCGACGGGCGAGCGTTCGAAGCCCTGCTCGAAGGAACCGGCATGCGGGTGCTGTGTAGCGACGATTTCGCCACGCTCGCCTGGCGCAAGCTCCTGATCAACGCGGTCGCCAATCCGATCACGGCACTGACGTTGCTGCGGCAGGCGGTGTTCCGGCGCGAGGACGTCAAGACGCTGTGCCTTGCCATCCTCGAAGAGGCTGTTGCCGTCGGGCGCGCCGATGGCGCACGCCTGGATGCGGACGAAGCCGAACGAACGCTGGCGACGCTGCTGACCTATCCGCCCGACGCCGGCACCTCGATGTATTTCGATCGCCTTGCCGGACGGCCGTTCGAAGCCGATGCGCTCACCGGCGCCATCGTCGCGGCGGGCGAGCGACATGGCGTAGCGACGCCGCTCAACGGCCTGCTGCTGACGCTGCTGCGCGCGACCAGCGATGGATTGCGTGACGGTAAGCTGTAGGTCGTAGCGTGGGCAACGCGATTGCGGTCGAGATAGATGGTGAGCCACGAACAATGCTGTCATTGCCGGGCTTGACCCGGCAATCCATCGACCAAAAGAGTCTTGCGAAGCAGGATGGATGCGCGGGTCAAGCCCGCGCATGACGGATTGAGAAAGCTACGACGAGCGCGCTGAAACCTGACCCATAGAAGGTCAGGTTAATACCGCCACGGTAGACTGTAGCGACTGGCAAATTTTTAGTTGGGTAACAGGGAAGGGCCGCGCGCGGAAGCATAGTATGTCCGTGACGCGGGTTTCTTATATAGGCCGCCTGCTGCCGTTCAGGCCATCCGAACTTCGGCAAGTCGCTTGATCGAGAACTCGTCGTCCCAGCAGACCGCGGCTTCCCACGCGGCCGATGCTTGCGCCGCGATGTCATGCGTGTCGCCATCGAGACCGGCGGCGTTGTGGGGCAGCACCAGGTCGAGCTCGGGGACATCGACGTGCGACTCGTCCCAGTCGATCAGCGCGACCCGCTCCGCGGTCATGCGGATGTTGCGCGGGTTGGGGTCGCCGTGGACGACGCAGGTTTGACGTCTGCCGAGACGCGCCCATGCGGCTCGGCAGCGAGCAACGCCCTCGGGCGGCATTGCGCGGAGGTCGATCCTTGTCCCGGTGTCTGCGTGCAGGAGATCGGTCGATGATCGCCAGCCCGGACGCTGTCGCCAGCCTTGCGTCGACCGATGCAGCCGCCGGAGGGTGTCGGCCACGCGACGCCAGTCGGCCTCCGTCTCCGGCGGCCCGCCCTCGACGTATGTCATCACCACCAGACCGTCTGCGAACAGCCGGCCGTTTATCGTCGGGATCGGCACCGGAACGGTCAGACCTTCACGGTCGAGGTGCTGGAGGAGCTCGGTCTCCCATGCGAGATCGGCATCGCTCCTCTTGCCGAGACGACCGACGGCGAGTTGCCCGCGGAGGCGAACGCTCCATACATCGTTTGCGACGCCGCCGGCGAGTTTTTTGATGCGATCTGCGTCTTCGCCCCATTGTGCGAGAGCGTCCCATCCCGTTGGCGACATCAAGGGCACTCCTGATAGGGGTGGTTGGGAGGTTACATTTTGCAAATGTCACCGATCAGATCTTAAATGTCATCTGTTGTCGCGTTATTCGGAGCGCGGCGTGGAAGGTATCTGACCAGAGTAAACGATGGGCATTAGAAACTATTTGATCGACGGCGTGTCCGGCACGGGCAAGACCACGGTGGCTGAAGAGCTGCAGCGGCGCGGTTACCATGTCGTCCACGGCGACCGGGAGTTGGCCTATCAGGGGGATCCGAAGACGGGAGAGCCGGTGGACGAGCCTGCCCACGCGAGCGAGGCGGACAAGGTCCGCTGGCGCCAGGAGCGTTGGATCTGGAACGTGGAGAAGGTCAAGGCCGTGATTGCTGATCGCAGCGACGAGATCTCCTTCTTCTGCGGCGGCTCCAGGAACTTCGGTTGCTTCGTCGATCTGCTCGACGGGATTTTCGTTCTTGACGTCGATGTCGAGACCCTGAAACGGAGGCTTGCCGGCAGGGCTGAAGACGAGTTCGGCGGACGGCCGGTCGAACTGGATCTGGTCGTGAGGCTGCATGCCACTAAGGAGGACATTCCGAAGGGCGACGTCACGATCGACGCCACTGCGCCGATCGAAAGGGTCGTGGATCAGATATTGGAACAGACGGGTGTTCTCCCTCGGAGTTCGCCCGGCGCGACCTGTCTGTGAGCGCGGCTCCTCCGGCGGAGTGGTCGATTCGAATTATCCAGTTTCGGCACTCAGCACGGCTGTGTTCGGCGTCTAGGCGGCTGTTGGGACGTGTTCAATGCCGCCGGAGGCATGTACGTGCCGCCGCGACCGACCTCTTGGCGCCAACAGCGTGAAACTGCATCGCGGACGTACTATGCTTCCGGGTGCGGACGAACATTAGCCTCCAGCGGACGTTCTATGGGTCGGCTTGCACGCGCCAGTGCGCCGTCGATCATGTTGACGGCGTTCTGGATGCCGTAGACAGCGACGAAGGAGCCGAAGCGCGGGCCTTTCTCCTGGCCGAGCAGGACCTGGTAGAGCATGTTGAACCAGTCGAGCGAGACGCCGGGGCGGCCGTCCTTGCCCTTCTTCACGGGATCGAGGAACGGCTCGCGGCGGCCGATCTCGTAGACCACGTTCTGGATGTCCTCCGCGGTCGAATCCGGCGGCATGTTGGACAGCGCATCGCGCAGATCCTGCAACGCCGCGCGTTCGCTCTCGGTCGGCTCGCGGAATTGCTTCGAGGGCGCGACGAAGTCGCGGTAGTAGTTGATGGCATAGCCGACCATCGCATCCAGCTTCGGATGGCTCTCGGGCGTCACGCCCGGGCGATAGCGGCCGATGAAGCCCCACAGCGTCCCGGCATTCTCCGCATTCGACGACGACACCAGCGTCAGGAGAAGCTGGAAGGTGACGGGCATGTCCACCTGCGGCGGATGGCCGGAGTGGATGTGCCACACCGGATTCTGCAATTGCTGCCGGCCGTCCTGGCGCGGGAAGGCGTCGACGAACTGCTGGTATTCGTCGACATTGCGCGGGATCACGTCGAAGTAAAGCCGCTTGGCCGCCTTGGGCTCGCGGTACATGAACAGCGACAGCGATTCCGGCGAGGCGTAGCGCAGCCATTCGTCGATGGTCAGGCCGTTGCCCTTCGACTTCGAGATCTTCTGGCCCTTCTCGTCGAGGAACAGCTCGTAGTTGAAGCCTTCCGGCGGCGTGCCGCCGAGCGCCGAGCAGATCTTGCCTGACAGCTTCACCGAATCGATCAGGTCCTTGCCGGCCATTTCATAGTCGACGCCGAGCGCATACCAGCGCATCGCCCAGTCCGGCTTCCACTGCAATTTGCAGCGGCCGCCGGTGACGGGGACCGTGACGCTCTCCTTGGTCTCGGGGTCTTCATAGGAGATGGTGCCGGCCTTGGCGTCGTGCGCCGTGACCGGCACATAGAGCACGAGCCCGGTGCGCGGGCAGATCGGGAGGAACGGCGAATAGCTCGCGGCGCGCTCCTCGCGCAAGGAGGGCAGCATGATCGCCATCACCTTCTCGATCCGCTCCAGCATCCGCAGCAGCGCGGCATCGAAGCGGCCCGAGGTGTAGTAGTCGGTCGAGCTGGCGAATTCGTAATCGAAGCCGAACTGATCGAGGAAAGCGCGCAGCCGCGCATTGTTATGCTCGCCGAAGCTCGGATGCGTGCCGAAGGGATCGGGCACCTTCGTCAGCGGCATGCCGAGGTGCTGCTCCAACAGTTCCTTGTTCGGGACATTGTCCGGCACCTTGCGCAGGCCATCCATATCGTCGGAGAAGGCGAGCAGGCGCGTCTTGATCTTGTCCTCGGTGAGCACGCGGAAGGCGTGGCGCACCATGGTGGTGCGCGCGACCTCGCCGAAGGTCCCGATATGGGGCAGGCCGGACGGGCCGTAGCCGGTCTCGAACAGCACCTCGTCCTTCGGAGTTTTTTTCAGCCGCGCGACAATCGCTTTCGCCTGCTCGAACGGCCAGGCGTTGGATTGTTCGGCGAGCGCACGCAGATCGCTCGGGCTTGCGGCAAGGTCGGTCACGGACATTTAAACGAACTTTCTCCGAGATAAGAAAAACGGCCGGTTTGATAGCATAATCGTCATTGCGAAGAAACGTAGGGTGGGCAAAGCGAAGCGTGCCCACCACTGCGAGCGGAATGCTTGATGGTGGGCACGTCGCTACGCTCCTTTGCCCACCCTACGAATCCGACTACGAATCCGGCGACATCTGCGTCAGAACGGGCTGACGGAAAAATAGCGCAGCCACAGGTCGGTGTAGCGGCCTTTTTCCCAGAGCCGGAACAGGGCCCAGTTCAACGCCTGCCGGAGCAGGTCGTTGCCCTTGCGGACGGCAATGCCGATGCCCTCGCCGAAGAAGCGGCTCTCGACGAACGGGCCGCCGGAGAAGGCGCAGCATTCGGCCGAATCCGTGCCGTTGATCCAGAACGCGAGCGCGATCGCGTCGCCGAAGATGAAATCGACCTCGCCGCGGCGAAGCGCTTGCCTGAGCGCATCGTCATTGGGGTAGGCGTGGAGCTCGGCGTCGGTGAACATCGCCTTCAGATAGGCTTCATGCGCAGTGCCGCCGATGACGCCGACCTTCTTGCCTTCGAGATATTCCGGCCGCACTTCCGGCAGCACGGCGTCGCGCCGCGACGCGAAGCGGGCCGGCGCGCGGTAATAGGGATCGGAGAAATCGACCCTTGTGCGCAATTGCGGCGTCACCGCCATCGAGGCGATGATGGCATCGCCCCGGTTGGTGGCGAGCGCATCCACCAACGTCTCGAAACGGCGCATCTGGATGGTGCAGGTGACCTTGATCTCCTCGCAGATCGCCCGCGCCAGGTCGACGTTGAAGCCGGCCGGATTGCCGTCCGGACCGGTGAAGTTGAACGGCGGATAATCGGTCTCAGTCAGGAACCGGATCACAGTGATGCGCGACAGGTCCGGCCGCTCCGGCCGCCGCCGCGGATCCCAGAAGCCGGGCACTGCCTGCGGCGCCGCCTCGACAGGCGGCTTCGGCGGCGGAGTTTGCTGCTGTGGGGTTTGTGCATTCGCCGCGCCGCTACAGACAGCCAAAGCCGCTACGACGAGCCATCCGGCCATGGCGCGGATAGCACGGGAGATGTCGAGCGGGGCGGTCTGATCGGACATTTGGCCGGGCAATGTTGCGAAATTGGACGGCCTTATAGACCATCCGGGGCATGATGCGAGGGCCTAGTGGCAATTCAAAGATAGCGCTTGAGGTCGGCCGCGGCCTCTTCCGGCGTGCGCTTGAGGTTGAAGGGGGAGACGAACTTGCCGTCGCGATCCATCAGATAGATCAGCGCGGTGTGGTCCATGGTGTAGTCGCCGTCTTTCAGCGGGACCTTCTTGGCATAGACGCGGTAGGACGACAGCACCTTGGCGATGGCATCAGGGGCGCCGGTGAGGCCCTTCAAATGCGGGTCGAAGCTGGACAGATAATCCTTCATCGCCGCCGCGGTGTCGCGCTCTGGATCGACCGAGACGAAATAGGCGTTCACTCTGTCGGCGTCCTGGCCCATCGCCCGCAGCACTTCGGAAATCTCGAACAGCGAAGTCGGGCAGACGTCGGGGCAATGGGTGAAGCCGAAGAAGATCAGGGTCGGCTTGCCCTTCAGGCTCTTGTCGGTGACGGTCTGGCCGGCCTGGTCGGTGAGCTGGAATGGGCCGCCGATCGCCGACGGCGCGGTCATGCTGCGCAGGCCGCCCATGGTCCAGAACAACAGCAATAGCCCGACCGCCAGGCTGCCGGCGAAGGCGGCCACGATCACGAGCGGGCGGGAGGTCCGATCCATGAAAAAAATCCTTTCGGCCGTTTATTGTTTGAGCATCACCTTACCGGGAAAACCGGTGCCCACTTTGCGCTGGCGCAGCCCTCCGGGTCCGGGTCATGCTCAGAAACAAGCCGACACGCCGGCCGCGATGGTCTCGAAGAACACCGCCGTGCCGTAGTGGAACCAGAGCGCGCCCGCGCCCAGCACCATGAGCGCGCCCAAGCCCGCAGCGCCCCAGGCAATGACGGACGCCACCTTGCCCTGTGCCGAGGCAGGTGCGGTCATTCCATGCGAGGCGGAAACCGGCTGAACCATTTCATTGAAATAAGCTCGGTTCCGCCGCCCGGCAAGCGCAATGCTGCGGCGCGCCGTCACATCGTGCGGAGGGAATTACGGAGCTATCGCCACTCGTCATGCCCGGGCTTAACCCGGGCATCCACGTCTTCCTCCACATCAAAAACGTGGATGGCCGGGTCAAGCCCGGCCATGACGGCAGAGGACGACCGCGCCCCTAGCGCGGCCGGTTCACGGAGGCCTGGGCGTCGAGGTAGCAGGGCCGGAACATGGCCTGCAGGGCCTTGCCGCGCAGGAAGATCATCCGCGGGGTGAGGCCGCCGCGCGAGGCGATCCAGCGGCGGATCGAAGCCGGGTACATCGAGTACAGCATCTGGGTCGCTTCGGGATTGGTGATGGCGCGGCCGTTGGCGCCGAAATCCCAGGCGGCGTGGAAACCGAGATTGGCATGCGAGGTGACGCAGATCCGACTATGGGGAACCGCGCCGAGCACAATGGTGCAGGCCGACGCGCAGAGGCCGTCGATGATGACGGTTTCGCCGGAACTGCGAAGGCCTTGATATCTGTCGACGTAAGTGCCGATCCTGCCGCCCCGATCGTCGGCGATCCGTACCACCGCATGCGAAACCCCCATGCCCGCCAGCAGGAGAACCGCCGCGAGCAACCCCGTCATCAACTTCATGGCCTGCCCCAGTCGAATATCGAATCTGTTGGTTTTCAGTGATGCAAGACTTCGGCCAGCGTGTTGCGAGGCCGGATTTTTGTCCAGCCGTCACGGGTCGGTCAAAACAAATTCAAATCGAGTGTTGCGCGCACGCTGCAGTTTGCGGATGAAAGATCCCATACTGGAACAACCTTACCGTGTCCTCGCGGAACAGCCGCCACAAGCGAGCCCGATTCGCCGTTGACCGCGCGCGTACGCACAGGTCTCATTCACAGGGAACTCGGGGGAGGAAAGAAATGGCTGAGGATGTAGACGTCATTGTGGTCGGCGCAGGTTTGGCAGGCCTTGTTGCCGCCACAGAGATTACCGATGCGGGAAAACGCGTCATCGTGGTCGAGCAGGAAGGCGAACAATCGCTTGGCGGCCAGGCGTTCTGGTCGTTCGGCGGATTGTTCCTGGTCGATTCGCCTGAGCAGCGCCGGCTCGGCATCAAGGACTCTCACGAGCTCGCGCTGCAGGACTGGATGGGAACGGCGGGCTTCGATCGTGACGAAGACCATTGGCCGCGGCGCTGGGCGGAAGCTTACGTCGCTTTCGCCGCCACCGAGAAGCGCGACTGGCTGCGCGCGATGGGCCATCGATTGTTTCCGATCGTTGGCTGGGCCGAGCGCGGCGGCTATGACGCAATGGGCCACGGCAATTCAGTGCCGCGCTTTCACGTCACCTGGGGCACCGGGCCCGGCATCGTCGAGCCGTTCGCGCGCCGCGCGCGCGAGGCCGAGAAGAGCGGCCGGCTGATCTTCAAATTCCGCCATCGTGTCGATGCGCTACAAGTGACGAACGGCGCGATCGACGGCGTCACCGGCGCGATCCTCGAGCCGACCGACGTGGAGCGCGGCAAGAGTTCGTCACGCAATGTGGTCGGCGAATTCTCGCTTCGCGCGCAAGCCGTGATCGTGGCATCCGGCGGCATCGGCGGCAATCATGATCTGGTGCGGCAGAACTGGCCGAAGCGACTGGGCGAGCCGCCGAAGCACATGATCTCCGGCGTGCCCGACCATGTCGACGGCCGCATGATCGGGATCACCGAGGCGAGCGGCGCGCGGCTGATCAACCGCGACCGGATGTGGCACTACGTCGAGGGCATCCAGAACTGGTCACCCATCTGGCCGAAGCACGGCATCCGCATCCTGCCCGGGCCATCATCGATGTGGTTCGATGCGACCGGACGGCGGCTGCCGGCACCGCTGTTTCCGGGCTCCGACACGCTCGGGCAACTGCAATACATCATGAGCACCGGCCATGATTATTCCTGGTTCATCCTGACCCAGAGCATCATCAAGAAGGAGTTCGCGCTCTCGGGCTCCGAGCAGAACCCGGACCTCACCGGCAAGAGCTGGCGCATGACGATCAAGCGCGCCACCAACAAGGGCGCGCCGGCGCCGGTGGAAGCGTTCAAGACAAACGGCGTCGACTTCATCGTGCGCGACAGGCTCGAGGATCTGGTCGCGGCGATGAACCAGCTTTCCGGCGAGAACCTTTTGAAGCTCGATCACATCCGAACGCAGATCGAGGCGCGCGACCGCGAGATCGCAAACGCTTACGTCAAGGACGCGCAGGTGATGAACCTGCACAATGCGCGCAAATATATCGGCGACCGCCTGATCCGCACCGCCGCGCCGCATCGCATCCTCGATCCCGCGCATGGACCGCTGATCGCGGTGAAGCTCAACATCCTGACCCGCAAGACGCTCGGCGGATTCGAGACCGATCTCGATGCGCGGGTGTTCGGGAGTGACGGCGAGATCATCAGGGGACTCTACGCCGTCGGCGAAGCCGCTGGCTTCGGCGGCGGCGGCATGCACGGCTATCGCTCGCTGGAGGGGACCTTTCTGGGCGGCTGCCTGTTCTCCGGACGAAACGCGGGACGCGCCGCGGCGAAAGCCGTGCGATAAATCGCAGTCCCGTAGCCCGGATGGAGCGAAGCGCAATCCGGGATTCTTCGATCCACACATCGAGTTGCCCCGGATTGCGCGGAGCCTGTCATCGGGCGCGCATTCGCGCGACCCGTTGGCTCCATCCGGGCTACAAGAGACCATAAGAGACGACTCGCCAGAGCTTGACCGCTGCGCTAGGTAGTCACCGCCAATCAACGGGAGAACAATATGACCATTCAGCGTTTTGAAACCGGGCCGCGGATGAGCCAGGTCGTCGTGCATGGCAACACGGTGTATCTGGCCGGCATCGTCGCCAACAAGACGGCCGGTGAAAGCGTGACGAAGCAGACGGAGGAGATCCTCTCGATCATCGACGGCCATCTGGCAAAGGCCGACACCGACAAATCGAAGCTGCTGACGACGACGATCTACATCACCGACATGAAGACGTTCGGCGAGATGAACGCGGTGTGGGACCGTTGGGTGTCGCCAGGCAACACGCCGGCGCGCGCTACCGTCGAGGCCAAGCTGGCGGCGCCCCAATACACTGTCGAGATCATGGTGACCGCGGCGAAGTAAGCGCCCATTGCACGAGAATGGCGATGCCGATCGTTACGTGCGGCCGGCATCGCGCACTTCGTTGAGCCTGATCGAGCGACTTCCATTGTCGAGGCAGCCTATGCGGCCATGACGTTCGTCTCGAAGAACGCCTTGAGCCCGACAAAAGTCACATCGGGCCGGGTGATGACATGGACTGGAATCTCCCGCAGATAGGAATCGAACCGCCCCTTGCTGGTGAAGCACGGACCAAAATCCGATCCCGCCAGATGATCGACGAAACGAGGCACGATGCCGCCGGCGATATAGACGCCGCCGCGGGCGCCGAAGGTCAGCGCCAGATTGCCGCAGACCATGCCGAGCATCGCGCAGAACATGTCGAGCGCCGCCCGGCTCGTCGCGCAGCTCCCGTCAAGCGCGGCCTGCGTGATCGAGGCCGCATCGCGCGCGGGCGCGCCGGCGCCGTCGATGGCGTTCAAGGCGTCATAGAGGTGGGTGAGGCCGGACCCGGATAGCGCACGTTCAATCGAAACGTGGCCGAAGCGCACACGCAGGTGATCGATCACCCGCTCCTCCCGTTCCGAAGTCGCCGGCAAGGTGGCATGGCCGGCTTCGGTGATGATCGCCACGGGCGGCTTGCTCGACGGAACCAGACAGGACGCGCCAAAGCCGGTCCCCGGCCCAACCACGAGCATGGGAGCGCCGGCGACCGGAGTGGGGCTGCCGAGCGACACCAGGTCGGAAGCTCCCAGAGCCGGCAGCGACCAGGCCAGCGCCTCGAAATCATTGAGGAAATGCGCGGCCGCGAAGGCGAATTGTTGGCGCAGGCTGGCCGCATCGAACATCCACGGGCTGTTGGTCAGCACCACGCGGTTGTTCTCGATCGGGCCCGCGATGCCGAAGATCGCCGCAGTGGCAACGCCGCCCGTCGCGTGGCGGGCAAGGAAGGCGGCGATCGCCTCCGCCGAGGTCGGATAGTCGGCGACCTTGACATGTTCGATGGGGCCGATCTGACGACCCCTGACGAGCGCGAAACGCGCATTGGTGCCGCCGATATCGGCGAGCAATGCTTGGCTGATCCCGGTCATTGCCTCCGTTCCTGTCAAGCTGCGGTCGGTGCGCGGATGCGTCCATCAGTCGTTTGCCGGTTCCGATCCGCGTCCGCCGGTTGGCGGCGATGATATCCAAGTATCACCGAGCGGCAGCTTTGGGAATCGGCCGCTGCATGGGTTGATCAACATAAACCAGACTGGAATGCTGCGTACGGCCGCGGCCGCGCTTTCGTCAGTGTTGCCGGCTCAAACAGCGTTCGAGCGCGATGAGCAACTGCGTACGGCCAACGATTCCGATGGGCTTGCCGTCGCGGACCACCAGCACCTGCGAGATCTGATGTGCGTCCATTCGCGTGACGATATCGTCGACGGTTGCCGTTTCATCCACGCACACGGGATTCTGCGTCATGACGGCGTCGACCCGCAGCGCCTGCGTCTGCTCGTGCATGTGTTGTCCCTCGGCTCGTCCGAGCAGCCATTCCAGCAAGAACCCGGCAGGGCCGGTCACGCCAAGCTCCTGACGGTGCAGGAAATCGCCCTCGGAGATGATGCCGACCAAAGATCCATCGTCGTCGATCACAGGCAAGCCACGCTGACTGGTTTCCAGGAGCAGGTGGACGGCATCGAGCAGCGGCGCGTTCGGCTTTATGGTGGCGAACCAGGTTCGCATGACATCCGTTGCCAGCATTGTTTCTCTCCAACAGGCTCGGGTCCGGTAGCGTGCACTGGGAAGCGGGCCGGGCATTGATATGCGTCAAAATGACGACGGCGCCCTCTGACCTGGATCAATACGTCGATCGGCCGTTGTGCTCTTATAGCGATGTGCAATTTGTGCCGATCGCCACCAATTGTGGGGGAGAATGACGATGTTCAAGAACCTGCTGGTGCTTATCCCTTCCGAACGTCCCGCGCGGCCGGTGATTGACGGTGCCGTGCTGCTGACCATGGCGTACGGCGCTCACCTCGACGCGCTGTCCGTCGCCTACGAGACCGCCAATGTTCCGATCGCCGCGGCAGGCGGCGCTGCGGTCGCCATGATCGTCGAAGAGACCCGGCAGCGCGCACTGGAGCGCGCAGAGGCCGCGATGCGCGTCTTCGAGGTCGAGGCGAAGCACGCAGGGATATCGTATACCTGCCGCACGATGAGCGCGACACCGCGTGAGGCGCTAGCGATCGCCGGCGCCAGCGCCCGGCTGCATGATCTCACCGTCGTCCTGCAGCCGGAACCCGAACGCGATACGTTCGACAACGACATGCCGCAGGAAATCCTGTTCCAGTCAGGCGGCCCGGTATTGTTCATGCCCTATACCTTCCGCGGCGCGTTTACCGCGCGGCGTATCGGGATTTGCTGGGACGGAAGCCGCCTCGCCGGCCGCGCGCTGCGGGGCCATGCCGCTGCTGCGGCACGCTGACGCGCTCACCATCATTTCCATTGGCAATCCAGGGGCGATTCCGGACGAAGCGAGCCCGCAGCGCCTCGTTGAGCATCTGGCGCGGCTTGGGCTGCCGGCCAAGATCGTGGCCTTCCCGGCCGCGCACTCCGAAATCCAGCCCACCATCCTGTCCGTTGCGGCCGACGAAAGCCTCGACCTGCTGGTGATGGGCGGCTACGGGCATTCGCGGCTGCAGGAACGCCTGCTCGGCGGCGTCACCCGCGAGATGCTCCAGTGCATGACGGTGCCGACGCTGATGTCGCATTGATCTTTCGGCGGCGCAGAACTCCGCCATCCTGCCGCCCGTCATTGCGAGCGAAGCGAAGCAATCCATCTCTCTACGCGCGGAGGCATGGATTGCTTCGCTGCGCTCGCAATGACGCAGTTTCTGCGACCGTACGTAGCCCGGATGGAGCGCAGCGCAATCCGGGGCCTTGTGTGGCCCCAGCGCGCACCGTCCCGGGTTACGCTGCGCTCCGCCCGGGCTACGACATCTCGGGAGACCTACCCTCCGTAATCTTCCTTAGGGAAGGGCTCCGAATTTTCAGACGCGGTGCAAGCGGGCATTCTGGTTCCATCAGATGATTTGAAGGAGCCCGCCATGCACACCGACGCTTCCCGCCCCGTCCTCCGCCAGGCCGCGAGCACGCCGCACCGTCTCGAAAGCCCGGCCATGCAGGGTCCGCTTGCGCTGATGGGCACGCCCTTTCAATACGCACGCAATGTCGAGATCTACGGCGAAGGTGACGAGGCCGAATATCTCTATCAGGTGGTGTCAGGTACTGTCCGCACCTACAAGATGCTGGAGGACGGCAGGCGCCAGATCGGTGGGTTTTATCTGCCGGGCGACATCTTCGGCTTTGAGGCGGGCGAGACGCACTCGTCTTCCGCCGAGGCTGTGAACGGGGCGCAGGTCCTGATCGTCAAGCGCAGCGCGGTGATGCTGCGTGCCGAGCGCGAGAAGGATCTGGCGCAGCAGCTTTGGGATGCCACCACGCGTGAACTGCAGCGCTTCCGCAATCACATGCTGCTCCTGATCAAGACCGCCGAGGAGCGGGTCGCGGGATTCCTGCTCGATATCGCCCGCCGCACCGCCAGCACGACATCGATCGAACTTGCGATGTCGCGCCAGGACATTGCCGATTACCTCGGCCTCACCATCGAGACCGTGTCACGCACCTTCACCCAGTTGGAGCAGTCCGGCGCCATCGCGCTGGCGACCTCGCGCCGGATCGAATTGCGGAACCGCGCCGCGCTGAACCGCCTGAACGCCTGACCAGGATAGAATTGACCGAGATGTGCCATGAACCATTCATTGATCAGCGCGGATCGTGGCACCCATCGCAAGATCATTGCGCTTGGTGTTGCCGCCGCGGTCGCGATCATGCTGCTGGCGGTTCACGGCCGAAGCAGCGACCAAACTGAAGCTTCGCGCCGGCAGCCCACCGTTCAGCATATTGCCGCGCCCGATGCGATGCGCCCGCTCACCGTCGCCGAGTTGAGATAGCGCGGCTTCCCGCGGAAGGCTTTCGTCTCACGCCCTGATCCTGGGCCTTGGCTGCGCAACATCGTCACCACCCGCCTGGAGCCAGCGGATGATCCGGTGCCACGAACGGCCCAAGCTCTCGCGCCCCATGAAAAGACCGAGGTGACCGCACGGCTCGGAGGCCTGTTCCAGCCAATGCGGCGGCGTGCCGAGCAGGCGCGCCGTGGCGAGTGCCTGCTCGAGCGGCACGACAATGTCCTTCTCTGCTGCCAGCAGAAAGACCGGAACCGTCACCTCGGCGAGATCGATCTGGCGACCGAGCGCGACGAAGCGTCCCTCGGCGATCCGGTTCTCGCGGAAGATCCAGTTGGTCGCCTCGAGATAAAAGGTTCCCGGCAAATCCAGCAGCTTGCGATCCCAGCGCTCGAAGCGCGCCAGCAGGGCCGCGCCCTGCTCCGATCCATCGCCGACATCCCGCTGCAAGGTCGCTTCGACGTCATGGAGGGTAAGCGGCATGCTCCAGAAGCGAAGCGTATGCTTGCCGCTTATGATGCCCTCTCCCTGGTGCACCAGCTCGTCGAACGCTTGCTTTGGCATACTTGCCACCATCCGCGACAGATCTGAGGGCACGGAGACGTCGACCGGCGCACCGGCGAGCACGAGCCGTCGCACCTTGTGTGGAAAACGGGCGGCATAGACCAGCGACAGCCACCCGCCCTGGCACAAGCCGATGAGATCGACCGGTGCGCCGATGTCATCGACCGCCACGTTGAGGTCGGCGAGATAGCTGTCGATCGACAAATAGCGCATCTCTGATGTCGCCGAGCACCAGTCGGTGACATAGATGCGATCCATGCCGCCCTGCAGCAGCGCCTGCACCAGGCTATGGCCAGGTGCGAAATCAGCGACCAAGGCCTCGTGCAGCGAAAAGGGAGCGCAGATCAGAAGCGGCTGGCCCGTCGCCTTGCGCGAAAAATCCCGCAGCCGCATCGAGGCGAGCTGCAGCGCGATCACGTTCGGCATGGTCCAGGATAGCGGAGTCTCGCTCTCCGGCTCGGACGGCGTGGGCTCGCGACCAGCGAACCAATGCAGATAGGCCTCCAGCGCCAATCGCGTGGCCGCCATTGGCCATAGCAGCGTCTGCACCGCCCAATCAGTGTCGGCGCTCGGCTTCTCTTCCGGTGGTCTGTTCTTCTCGCCCAAGCTCACTCCCCCTTTTGCTCGCCGGCGCCATGGTCGGACAGGCATCGGCGAAAGGTTTGACCTCGATCAAGCACCAACGAAACGCAGGACTGCTATATTAGCTCCATTTCGGCGAGGAACGCACTCGCGCAAGGAATTGCGGCGCCGGCCCATGCGGGCGACATCAGGCAAGAGGACATCGCACACCGGACCGCCTCGGCGGCGGTGAAGCGATCCTATGCGAAGGTCGGCGATCACTGGATCCAGAGACCCGGAATCTAGAACTCGAAGAGTTTTGTTCGAACTGCTCCAGCGCGAAACCAACGACTGGCACGTGATCCGGTTTCGCGCACCACCGCAGATTTCCAAGCAGCAGGCGATGACCTCGGAGGTAATCGATTAGCTCACGCCAACATCCGATAGTTCGCAGCAGCCGATCCATTCGGCGATACGCGAAGGAGAGCAAGATGACCGACCACAAGACCATCGCAAGCCGCTATATCGAACTGTGGAACGAGCGCACGCCGAGCCGGCGCCGCGAGATGCTGGCCGAGAACTGGACCGCCGACGCACGCTATGTCGATCCGCTGATGAGCGGCGACGGCCACGAAGGCGTCGATGCGCTGATATCAGGCGTCCAGGAAAAATTTCCGGCGTTCAAGTTCAAACTGATCGGCGAACCCAACGGTTTCGGCGACCATCTCCGCTTTTCCTGGGGCCTCGGTCCCGATGGCACCGACAGCCCGATCAAGGGCACGGACTTCGCGGTGCTGAAGGACGGCCGCATCAAGAGCATCACCGGTTTCCTCGACCAGGTGCCGCAGGGCGCGTGATACGACGCGGTGCATGGCGGTGTTGCTGACGTAACATCCGTCAGCCTCGCTGCCATGCACTGCCGCGATGAAAGAAGAGAGCAGAGCAAGTTCGCGTTACCGCTCGCGCGCTTGTGACGGCGATCTCGCTGTCGTGAGGCGTAACGCCTCGCTCCCCACACCGAAACGGCCTTACCATCATCCAGGCGCTGCGATGGAGCGGTCTTGCGTCCTGCAAGGTCCGCTTCCGCAGCGTCGACGTGACATTTTGGCGAAAGACAATTTCGATGGAGGCATATCATGGAAGTTGATAATGACCGCCTGAACTCTTTCATGGGCAAGATGATTGGTGACATCGGCGCCGCGATGAACGCGTCGCTGATGCTGATCGGCGACAGGCTCGGCCTCTACAAGGCGTTGGCCGAGAAGGGACCGATGAACTCCGCAGAGCTGGCGAAAGCGACAGGCACCGCGGAGCGCTATGTGCGCGAGTGGTTGTCGGCGCAAGCGGCCTCCGGCTACGTCGAATATGACACCAAATCCGGAAAGTTCTCGATGCTGCCGGAGCAGGCCATGGCGCTGGCGGACGACGAGAGCCCGGTTTTCCTGGGCGCGGTCGGCAACCTCGTGGCGGCGACATTCCTCGACGAGCCGAAGATCTCCGACGCATTCAAGACCGGCAAGGGCGTCGGCTGGAACAAGCGCAGCGAATGCCTGTTCTGCGGAACGGCGCGCTTCTTCCGCACCGGCTACAAGCATCATTTGGTGCAGGAATGGCTGCCGGCGCTGGAGGGCGTCGTCGACAAGCTGAAGCGGGGCGCGAAGGTCGCCGATGTCGGTTGCGGACACGGCATATCGACCCGGCTGATGGCGGAGGCGTTCCCGAAATCCAAATTCTTCGGGTTCGACTATCACGAGGGCTCGATCCAGGCCGCGCGCGAGCTGACGCGGGATGCGGGACTGTCCGATCGCATGACGTTCGAGACCCACACCGCGAAGACTTTTCCGGCAAACGGCTACGATCTCGTGTGCTTCTTCGACTGCCTGCACGACATGGGCGACCCGGTCGGCGCGCTCAAGCATACCCGCAGCACCATGGCCAAGGACGGCACCTGCATGCTGGTCGAGCCCTTCGCCAACGACCGGCTGGAGGATAATCTCAATCCGATCGGGCGGGTCTACTATGCGGCTTCGACCATGGTCTGCACGCCGGCCTCCCTGGACCAGGAGGTCGGGCTCGCCCTGGGCGCGCAGGCCGGCGAGGCCAGGCTTCGCGAGATTGCCCGCGAGGCCGGCTTCACCCGGTTCCGGCGCGCCACCGAAACGCCGTTCAACCTGATCCTGGAAGCACGGCCATAACACCCCCGGCACTGAGCGCCGCCGCGCGAAGATTCTTCGCGTGGCGGCGGGTGGACTTGACGCGGACGAGTGCTTGCGAGACTTGCTAGAGCATTTTCGGTTCTGATTGAATCAGAACCGAAGCTCTAGATTCTTGTTTTGACGCGTTTTCTTCACGCGAACCGGTGTCCACTTCGCTCGAAAACGCTATAGCAAATCGAGCGGGCGCTTGCATGCGCGACCGCTGATCCGAGGACATCCGCCATGAGCACCTCCACGCCAAGCTCCACTGTTGCCAACGAAGCCATCGATCTCCTGACGAAGCTGGGGGCTCTGCCGGCCTTCGTCGCCGACGGCAGTCTGATCGCCCGCTCGCCGATCGACGGCAAGGTCATCGGGCGTCTCAAGCCCGGAAGCGACGACGACACGCGCGCAGCGATTGCTCGCGCGCGGACTGCGTTCCTGACATGGCGAACCGTCCCCGCCCCGCGCCGGGGCGAACTGGTCCGCCTGCTCGGCGAGGAATTGCGCAGCTCGAAAGAACTGCTCGGGCGGCTGGTGACGATCGAGGCTGGCAAGATTCTCTCCGAAGGGCTCGGAGAGGTGCAGGAGATGATCGACATCTGCGACTTCGCCGTCGGCCTGTCGCGCCAGCTTTATGGATTGACGATCGCATCCGAACGCCCCGGTCATCGGATGATGGAGACCTGGCATCCGGCCGGCGTGTGCGGCATCATCACGGCGTTCAACTTTCCGGTTGCCGTGTGGTGCTGGAATGCAGCGCTTGCGCTGGTGTGCGGCAACGCTGTGGTGTGGAAGCCTTCGGAGAAAACGCCGCTGACTGCGTGCGCGGTGCAGGCGATCGTCGAACGCGCGCTTGCACGTTTCGGTGACGCGCCGCAGGGTCTGGCCGAACTCGTGCAGGGCGACCGCACGGTCGGCGAAGTCCTGGTCGATCACCCCGAAGTTGCCATCCTGTCGGCCACCGGATCGACGCGGATGGGCAAGCAGGTGGGCCCGCGCGTCGCCGCGCGCTTTGGCCGCGCCATTCTCGAGCTCGGCGGCAACAACGCCGCGATCGTCACGCCGTCCGCCGATCAGGATCTTGCCTTGCGCAGCATCGCGTTTTCCGCGATGGGTACCGCCGGACAGCGCTGCACCTCGCTGCGCCGCCTGTTCGTGCACGAAGATATCGCCGATGATTTCGTCTCGAGGCTCAGCCGCGTCTATCGTTCCGTGACGATCGGCGACCCGCGCGAGCCGCTCACTTTGGTCGGCCCGCTGATCGATGCGGCCGCCTTCGAGGCGATGGGCCGCGCGCTGGATGAAGCCACCTCGCTCGGCGGCAAGGTGCATGGCGGGACCCGCGTGGACCATCAATCCTCTGGCGCCTATTACGTCGCCCCCGCTTTGGTCGAGATGCCGTCCCAAACGGGGCCAGTGCCGCGCGAGACGTTTGCGCCGATCCTGTACGTGATGCGCTACCACGATCTTGCCGAGGCGATCGCCAGCCACAATGCGGTGCCTCAGGGGCTCGCATCATCGATCTTCACGACCGACATCCGCGAGGCCGAGACCTTCATCTCCGCGGTCGGCTCGGATTGCGGCATCGCCAACGTCAATATCGGCCCATCAGGCGCCGAAATCGGCGGCGCGTTCGGCGGCGAAAAGGAAACCGGCGGCGGCCGCGAATCCGGATCCGACGCGTGGCGCGGCTACATGAGACAGGCGACCAACACCATCAACTATTCGCGCGAACTGCCGTTGGCGCAGGGCGTCAAATTCGACGTCGGGTGACGCAAAGGGCTGGAGCGGGCGAAGGGAATCGAACCCTCGTATGCAGCTTGGGAAGCTGCCGTTCTACCATTGAACTACGCCCGCGGATCGCGTTGCCGCTCCTGATTAGCCGAGACCGAGGCTTTCGCCAAGTCGCCTCTCGCGTTCTCCTTAACGGAAAACGTCAGGATTCCGGATGTGCTGCTTGGGGCGTTGCGCCGCCGCGGGCGCATCGCTAAGTCTTAAGGCATGATCCGAAGGCCGCTGTTGCAGCGTGAGCGCATTGCCGTGAACGAGTTCCGCTGCACCGCGGTGCCCGGCGAGAAACCGTTTGCCGAACAATATGATGCGCATTCGATTTCCTACGTCCGCAAGGGCAGCTTCGGCTGCCATTGCCGCGGCCGTTTCCATGAGCTGGTGACCGGCGCGATCCTGGTCGGCCATCCCGGCGACGAATATACCTGCACCCATGACCATGTCGGCGGCGACGAATGCCTGTCGTTCTACCTGCATCCGGAGCTGGTGCAGGCGATCGGCGACAGCCGCGCGGTCTGGCAGATCGGATCGGTGCCGCCGCTGCCGGAATTGATGGTGCTGGGCGAGCTCGCGCAAACGGCAGCAGATGGCAACAGCGACATCGGCCTCGACGAGGCCGGCCATCTCCTGGCCAGCCGCTTCATCGAGATGGTCTCGGGACGCGCGGCGAGGCCGGTGACGGCCGCCTTACGCGATCGCCGCCGCGCGGTCGAGGCGGCGCTGTGGATCGATGCACACTCACAGCGGGATATCGGGCTGGATGATGCGGCGGATCAGGCCGGCATCAGCACGTTCCATTTCCTCAGGCTGTTCTCGGAAGTCCTCGGCGTGACGCCGCATCAATATCTCGTGCGCTCGCGGCTGCGCCACGCGGCGCGGCGACTGGCCGACGACGACAGCCCGATCACCGAGATCTCCTACGACGTCGGTTTCGGCGATCTCTCCAATTTCGTGCGCACGTTCCACCGCGCCGCCGGCGTCTCACCGCATGCGTTCCGAAAAGCGTCGCGCGGCGACCGCAAGATTTTCCAAGAACGGCTGGCGCTGCACTAGCTAACCTCCTCCAGTCCCGCGCGTCGTCAGGCGCGCCCTAGACTAGCACTGGAGAACAATCATGTATGACCATATCGGCCTGCGCGTCGGCGATCTCGACGCCAGCGTGCGTTTCTACACCGCAGCGCTCGCCCCGCTCGGCTATGTCCTGTGCTCGCGCGATGACAGTGGCGCCGGCTTCGGCCCGAAGGGCGAGCCGGCGCTGTGGCTGCATCTGCACAAGGGCCAGAGCAATGGCGGCGCCCATGTCGCATTCCGCGCGCCGGACCACGACGCGATCAAGACATTCCACAGCGAAGGATTGAAAGCCGGTTGCCGCGACAACGGCGCAGCCGGCCATCGCAAGGATTACAGCCCGACCTATTACGCGGCGTTTCTGATCGACCCCGACGGCAACAATGTCGAGGCGGTGTGTACGTGAGACGCCATCTTCATCATTGCGACTGCCGTCATTCAAAGGCTTTCAAGAAGGACTTACCCCATGGCTTCCATCCACAAGGAATTCATCATCGACGCGCATCCCGACCAGGTCTGGGATGCCTTGCGCGATTTCGGCGCGCTGCATACGCGGCTGGTGCCGGGCTTCGTGCTCGACACCAAGCTCGACGGCGACGCGCGTATCGTCACCTTCTCCAACGGCACGGTGGCGCGTGAATTGCTGGTCGACTGCGACGACGCACGGCGGCGGCTGGTCTATGCCGTCGTCAGCGAGCGGCTGAAGCAGCACAGCGCATCCATCCAGGCGTTCGCCGACGGCGACTGCCGCAGCCGCGTGACGTGGATCGCCGATGTGCTGCCGAACGAGATCGCGCCCTACATCTCCTCCCAGATGGATCTTGGCGTCGGCGCAATGCAGAACAAGCTCGGGCGGGAAGCGGCGTGATGAACCCGTTCCTCGAAGCGCTCGGCGCGGACGGTGCTGCAGCCGACCGCGCCGGCAAAATGGATCTCTATGGCCGCTTCGTCGGCTCCTGGGATCTCGATGTCACCCACATTGCCGAGGACGGCACCAGGCGAGAGCGAAAGGGCGAATGGCACTTCGGCTGGGCGCTCGAAGGCCGCGCGATCCAGGATGTCTGGATCGTGCCGCCGCGCGGCGAGTTGCGCGAGGCCGATGCCACCGCCAACGCCAATTCCTACGGCACCACGCTCAGGGTCTACGATGGAGAGCTCGACGCCTGGCTGATACAGTGGACCGATCCGGTCACGGTGCCGTCGCGAACTTGGTTGGAATTTGTCCGTCGCGAGTCTCCGGTGAACGGATGATATCTGCTCAGGCGGCAAGATCAACCGGCTGAGCAATGGGCTTGCTGGCGAGGGTCTGCCAGCCGT
>NZ_JBVAPG010000529.1:0-402 GCF_055413685.1 Bradyrhizobium sp. LeoA1Lang
ACCTGCCCCCCCCGCCCGCCCCCGCGCCGGACTCCCCCTCGACTGCCCCTCTATATTAATGTGCCGTCTTGCCGGTTCATCTCCACACACCGATAGAGTCTGTGCCTACCATTATGTATGCGGATCGACCGGGTTTTGTGGTGTTGTTGGTGCTGTCGACGATCGTTGTTGTGCTGTCGGCGTCGCTGTAGATGGCGCCGCCATAGGTGGCCGAGTTGCCGGAGAAGATCACGGACGAGGAGGACACGGACTCTAACAGATAGGCCAATGCTCGGCCGGGAGAAGAAGACGAGAAGTAATTGACTATCATCGCTCAAATGGAGAAATGCGCCGTGTTGTACATCACGCAACCGGTGGGTGTGGAGGACTTTCGTGGGACGCTGCTGTAGACAATTATCGGGG
>NZ_JBVAPG010000530.1:0-255 GCF_055413685.1 Bradyrhizobium sp. LeoA1Lang
TATATAGGACATAACTCTTGGCAGTCCAATTCGACGAGGGCGTGCGATGACGTTCCTTCGAGGGTTCTTCACTGCGTGGTTGGCGATCACCATCCTGGTCAATAACGCATATCTGAAGAGAACACGTCTGAACTCAAGTCACTATCTGACATCTCGTAAGGCGTGTTGTGCTTGAAAATCAGGGGGGGGGGGGGGGGGGGGGGGGGGGGGGGGGGGGGGGGGGGGGGGGGGGGGGGGGGGGGGGGGGGGGGGGGG
>NZ_JBVAPG010000531.1:0-398 GCF_055413685.1 Bradyrhizobium sp. LeoA1Lang
AGCTCATCCACGGTTGTGGCCGGAGGGGGTAACGGGCGACTTCGCCACGCGTCTTGGCCGGTGGCCACCGGCCAAGACGCTAAATCGCTTCCATCGCACAAATCATGCCCGTGCAGATACAAGGGGCGGCTCGCGATCGTCACGAACGTTGCGGTGAGATGCGGTGGACGCGGGTGTTGCGATAGACGAGCGTGACATCAGCGGACGGCGAAGTCGTGTGGTCCTGGCGCCCCGACGCTGGCGCTAAGTTCTGTGGATCAACTATCTGCAGAGTGACGGTGGCAAAAGAGCCCGGTCACCGGGGAGAGCACGAAGTAAGCCGTAACACCATCGCGCAGGGAAAGCCGGAATGCTTCGGTTGAACCTGTGGTCCTACCCCCGTGCTTTTTGTTGCACGG
>NZ_JBVAPG010000532.1:0-396 GCF_055413685.1 Bradyrhizobium sp. LeoA1Lang
CCATTCGTCCTCGAACTCCTCGAGCCGGACCAGCGCCATGTCGGCATTCTCGGCCCGGGAGATTGCCTTGAGGGCAGGCAGGATCGCCTTGCGATCCTTCCAGGCTACAAACGCCAAGCTGGTGCGGATCAGGTGCACGATGCAGGTCTGCACCACGGTCTGCGGATAGACCGAGGCGATCGCCTCGGGACAGCCCTTGAGCCCATCGACCACCGCGATCAGGAGAGCGTTGACTCCACGCGTCTTCAGGTCGTTGACGACCTTGAGCCAGAATTTGGCACCTTCGGTCTGCTCAATCCACAAGCCCAGAACCTCCGTCTCGCCGTCCGGATTGAGCGCCAGCGCGACATAGACGGCGGGGGTCGTGGGCGTGCGTTCCTCGCGACGCGTGACCCG
>NZ_JBVAPG010000533.1:0-394 GCF_055413685.1 Bradyrhizobium sp. LeoA1Lang
CAGAGGGCGCAGGGAAAGCCGGGTGCTGGTTGCACCCGTGGGTCCCGTGCAACAAAAAGCACGGGGGTAGGACCACAGGTTCAACCGAAGCATTCCGGCTTTCCCTGCGCGATGGTTTTACGGCTTACTTCGCGCTCTCCCCGGTGACCGGGCTTTCTTGCCACCGTCGCTCTGCAGCTTAACCGCAGAACTTAGCGCCAGCGTCGGGGCGCCAGGACCACACGACTTCGCCGTCCGCCGATGTCGCGTTCGTCTGTCGCAACACCTGCGTCCACCGCATCTCACCGCAACGTTCGTGACGATCGCGAGCCGCCCCTCATCCGCCGTGAGACGCGCGGAGTTAAATCACTGATTTGCCCGACGGCGAAAGCGGAATGTTTTTTGCGCGAGGGCT
>NZ_JBVAPG010000534.1:0-393 GCF_055413685.1 Bradyrhizobium sp. LeoA1Lang
GGCAAGAATCTTGGCTGATAGGGCGATGCGTGTACGATTCGGTTATGCCGAATCATAGGTTCAAGACCGGCGTTAGCCGGGATCAGTCGAGTTTTCTTCCGGCGCGTGTTGAAGATTATGTGGAGCGCGACAATCCGGTTCGAGCGATCGAGGCGTTTGTCGCTGCGCTGGAGCTTGAGAAGCTTGGCTTCCGCCACGACGGGTCAGGCGGCGGGGCTGGGCAGCCTCCTTACGACCCGGCCGACCTTTTGAAGCTTTATCTTTACGGCTACACGAACCGGATCCGGTCGTCGCGCAGCCTTGAGCGGGAAGCCGGCCGCAATCTTGAACTGATCTGGCTGCTGAAGCGGCTGGTGCCCGGCTATCGCACCATTGCCAAGTTCCGCAAGGACA
>NZ_JBVAPG010000535.1:0-391 GCF_055413685.1 Bradyrhizobium sp. LeoA1Lang
GAGGCGGCACAGGATGCGGCGGGCCTCGGCAGGCGCGAAGGCCTCATACAGCGCCCCAGGCTTATGGATCGACAAATTGTCCTGCACGACACGGATGCAGGCGGCGTCGGGATAATGGACGTCGACGAGCTCACGCATGCAGTGGGCGTAGTCCACGGCGGCGCGGCGGTCGGTGAGCTTGACGTTGCGCCAGCCCCGATACGGATCGAAGGTGACGAAGAGATTGACGGTGCCGTTGCGGCGATACTCGTAATCGTAGCGCTCGCGCTGTCCCGGTTGGGCCAGGACCGGCTGGCGCACCTCGCCGATCAGCTGGACGGGGGTCTCGTCGAAGCAGACCAGGGGGCGGGCGGGATCCGGCGTCTCGGCGTAGAGATCGAGCACGTCCTCC
>NZ_JBVAPG010000536.1:0-387 GCF_055413685.1 Bradyrhizobium sp. LeoA1Lang
CGTCGACGTCCATTATCCCGACGCCGCCTGCATCCGTGTCGTGCAGGACAATTTGTCGATCCATAAGCCTGGGGCGCTGTATGAGGCCTTCGCGCCTGCCGAGGCCCGCCGCATCCTGTGCCGCCTCGAATTCCACTACACCCCGAAGCACGCCAGTTGGCTTAACATGGTTGAGTGCGAGATCAGCGTGCTTCAGCGCCAGTGTCTCGGCCGCCGCATCGACGACTCCAAAAGGCTCCGAAACGAGATCGCGGCATGGCAACGGCGGCGAAATAAAACCCGAGCCCGAATCAAATGGATGTTCACAACCGACAAAGCTCGCGCCAAACTCGGCCGCGCCTATCCAGCCACCCCCAAAGAGTCAAAATCACTGTGATAGACCACTAG
>NZ_JBVAPG010000537.1:0-386 GCF_055413685.1 Bradyrhizobium sp. LeoA1Lang
ATCTGACGGTGGTCGATCTGGAGACGGCGACGCCGGTCTGGGCGGCGCTGCCGGCGACGGACCCGGATGTGCGCGCCCTCGGGCTGAGCTCGCGCCATCTCGCTTATGTGATCTACACCTCGGGATCGTCAGGTATGCCCAAGGGCGTCATGGTCGAGCATCGGGGGATGACCAATTATCTGTCCTGGGCCTGCGATGCTTACGCGCCCAGATCATCCTCCGTGGTCTCCTCGCCTCTGACCTTCGATGCGACCGTTAACAGCCTGTTTGCGCCTCTGATCTGTGGTGGCCATGCACAGCTTGTCATGGAGGGAGACGAGGTCGAGGGGCTAAAAGCAAAGATCAGCTCGGAATGCGGGCTCATCAACATCACCCCGAGCCATCTG
>NZ_JBVAPG010000538.1:0-384 GCF_055413685.1 Bradyrhizobium sp. LeoA1Lang
CATTGAGTTCGACGACGAGTATTTTGATGGCTGCGTTCAGCTCCGCCAACGAAAAGAAGCGTTGGTTGCGCAGCCGCGCCAGAATCCATCGCTGGGCGACTTGCACCGCAACTTCGACCTTTGCCTTATCTTTTGGGCGCCGCGGCCGGGCTGCGAGAATGGCCGTGTCGTAATGGCTCGCCATCTCGGCATAGGTTCGGTTGAGGCCAGGATCGTGGCGGTCGGGATTGGTGACGGCGGCCTTGAGATTGTCGCAGTTATGTGCCGGACATCGTTATGTGCCGAATGCTGTCACAACCCGCATTTTTAAACGCTATTTCCGCGACAGCGGCAACATAACGGAGCGCTCGTGGCATGGTGATCTCCTTCTTTCCTTAGGAGATT
>NZ_JBVAPG010000053.1:0-51917 GCF_055413685.1 Bradyrhizobium sp. LeoA1Lang
AAACAGCCGGTTGTCCTTGCCGCTGCGGCCAGGATCGCTCGGCTTGCCGAGACAAAGCGGCTCCATCTTCGCCCATTGGCCGTCAGTCAAAACGAATCGTTCCATCCAAAGCTTGAATCACAGCCAACCACGAATGAGAATCCTGAATCCCAACAGACCCTAGTTGCTCTTCTGGAGCGCGGCCGTCTGCTTGGCGAGCTGTTTGTCGAAATCCTGTTCGAGGCCCGCCGCGTAGGTTGCGAGCTCGCCGGGCTTGACGAATGGGTTCGGCGCGCCGTCCTTCATTTGCGCGCGCTTCTGTTGCATGCCGTAGACTTCCGGATGCGGGCCGAGCAGCACGTCGATCTTCATCGCCTTGGCCCTGGCGAATGTCGACCGGTAGTCGTCGACGATACCGGGATGCGTCGGGTTGCCGACCAGCCTGTTGAGCGCGACGGTCCCGCTGCAGAAGAACAGCACATCGCGCTCCTGATTGCCGTCCTTGACGGTCATCTCCCAGCTCGTGCAGCCGGGTGAATGGCCGGGCGTCGCGTGCGCCGTCAGCGTGGTGTCGCCGAGCGTGACCTTGTCGCCTTCCTTGACGGCGCGGTCCACCTTCACAGGCGGGAAGCCGATGTCGGTGTTCTTCTCATCACCGGGATAGTATCCGCCTTCCAGCAAGGGCTTGTCGCGTTCGCCCGCAATGAGCTGCGCGCCAGTCTCCTTCTTGATCTCGGCAAAGCCGCCGGTGTGATCGAAATGCGCGTGCGTGTTCAGGATGTACTTGATGTCGCCGAGCTTGAAGCCGAGTTTGGCGATGTTGTCCTTGATCATGGCGGTGGACTGCGGAAGTGCGGTGTCCATGAGGATCAGGCCCTGCGACGTCTTGATAATGTAGACGGCGATGCCGTCGGTGCCGACGTAGTAGATGTTGCCGATCAGTTGAAACGGCTCGAACGGCGTGGTCCATTTCTTGGTGACCTGCGCCAGGAAATCCTTGACGGTTTGCGCCTGCGCGCCGGTTGCGAACAGCGCCAGGGCGCACAGCGCGGCTGTGAGCGTCCTCATGATTGCCTCCCTTTTGTTTTTATGGTGCGCAATGTAAAGCATTGATGCGCGATTTGAGCGGCCAGCTCAAGCATGATCTCGCTCGAGCCGACGCTGTGAGACTGCGTCCCGGTTGTCCCGACGCCCTTGAAGCGTGCGCGTTAGCGGCGAGCGCCGAAGGCAAACGGAGAAGCGCCGGGCAGCAAGGACGAATTGATGTCGCTGTCGATGCGCCCCGACTGTTGGGTGTAGCCCACGCCAAACGACAGGCTGAGATTCGACGCCGGCTGGATTTCGATGCCTGCATGCGCGCTATAGCCTGGCAACGTGCTGGACACGGAGTCGAAGGGAGCGAAGGGGCTGCCGATGCCGGTATTGTATTTCAAGGTGTCGAAGCCGGCATAGACCGTGAGGGGCAACCCGCCAGCGTTCTTGAAGCTGTAGCCGAACTGCACGCCCTCCGTATAGAGCGAGCCGAAATTGCCAAAGGATGCATACTGGCTGATGCCGCTCAAGCCTAGGGCGCCGCGTTCGCTGCCGACGAACCACCCGTTCGGGAAATTGTAGCGTGCATAGGAAAAGCCGCCGCCGCGAGCGTCACTGGCGTCAAAGCTCGGAAAGTTGCCGTATGCGTTCGAACTCTGGTCGACCGTCACATTGTCAAAGCCGAGGGGCCAGCCTGGAGTCCAATATGTCATGGGGGCAACTTGGCCGTGGGCCGTTTGTCCGCCCAGACAGAGCGCTGCTAAAGTGACCGCGAGACCTAATCTGCCTGAGAAAACTGACATTCCGCACTACCGCCAAGTGACCCTCAACTATACGCTCCGGATATCAAGAACGCCAGCGCGGCGCGGCCTGCTGTCGCATCATCAGATTTCGCCGCGATACGTCCGGTTTGGCACTGCGCATGTGTGTCGTTACCAGTGCGAGAAGCACCGCCTCACCACGTGGAAAACGGTCCCGCGAACGGCCGGCCCCAGAAAAGCTGGCGATCGCGTACGCGCGCGGAGGGATACTCGCTCGCCGGAGCGCGTCGTCGCATCTTGATTCCTCCCTGCGGCTCGCCGCTCATGAGGACCACGAATTCCGTTCCTTTGCCGGTTTCGGAGCTCGGCCCCTCGTCGGTGATGATCAAAGACGAACGCGGCGTTATCCCGGCGATGCGATCCAGTACGTCCTGCGGAATGACAATCCGGTCGAGCGCGGCCGTTGCGCCGGCTGGTTCCGTCTTCTTTGGCTCAACCTCGCGAGCTTTGCGGCCGCGTGCCGGATCGTGAGGTTCAGCTGTGCCGTCGTGCGGACGGCTGCTCTCCAGTGAAACAACACTCCATCGCACGCCGGTGCCGCCGTCGGTCGGCTCCATGGCAGTGAAGACATGTGTGCCGATCGAACGATCGGGGTCCTGGATGGTGACCGGGCTGTCCAGGACGGGCTCAAATGCTCGCCGGACGTAAAGCCGCTGGGTCTTGCGGCTGATCAGCACCGATACCGGCTCGAGCTCGCGCGCCGCCTGGCGTGCGGCCTCGGCTGCCGCAATCCGCGCATTCTCCGCGGCGACGGCGGCTTCGCGCGCCGCCGTGACGGCATCGAGCTTCGGTTGCAGCTCCGCCTTTGCCGCAGTCCATTGTTCCTGCAACTCGGCAATGCGTGTGACCGCCTGCGCCTTGGTGCGCTCGGCCTGTTCTTTTGCCTCAGGCGAAGTGGCGGAGCCAAGCGCAGCCTCGGCGCTGGCCAATTGCATCTCGGCCCTGCGCTTCAGATTGTCCGCAACGCGCACCGGCATCGATGCCTGTGTTGATTCCCGGTAAGCCTTCGCGGAGGCGAGCCTCGCCTGATCCGCCTTTCTGGCCGCCTCATCGGCTTCTGCGCGACGGGTGGCGGCCGAAGCGATGGCACCCGGCTTCGGCTGGAGCAGAGCCGGATGGGCAATCTCGATCGGCGCCATATCGGTTGGAGCCACGATCACCCGCAAGCCTATCCTTGTGTCGTCGAACAGACGCGCTGCGAAATCGAAAGGCATCCGCACGCAGCCATGGGATGCGGCATAACCGGGCAGGGGGCCGCCATGGAGTGCGATGCCCGACCAGGTGATGCGTTGCATGTGCGGCATGTAGGCGTCGTCATACAGGTTGGAGTAGTGCTCCGCTTCCTTCTGGATAACGCTGAAGATCCCGGCGGGCGTTTCGCGTCCTCTCTGGCCGCTCGACACCGGCGCGCGCAAGATCCAGCCATTGGCGTCGTAAACGGTGATCCGCTGGTCCTGGAGCGAAACGATGGCCATGATCGGTTCGCCGGCGATGCGTGACTGGACGGATTCGACCGAGCGCTCACTCCGGCCGCCCCTGGCGTCCGCAGGGTCTCCGGCCGCGATCAGCGCGGCGAGAGCGGCGATGACAAGATACGCTGGCTGCCGCCGTGTCTGGTTGCGCTTCCGTTTCACAAAACAGGGAATCATGCGCATTCCATCTGCAGCACCAGCCGGCCCGATCCGAACCCGTATGGTTCTTGGGACATTCGAGCGGCGCAATTAAGGAATTTGGCAGAGCTTGCCCGCGTCGTGGGAGCGCATGCTTGAAATATGGTTAGATCGTTCTCCCCTTCGACGCTCTTGCGTTTTTTGTGCGTTTCGCTGCGCCGCGATCGTAGCGCATGACCAGCCGGGTGCGCTTTTTCACATCCGCTTGCGCGTGGCGAACTTTCGTTCCGCCGTGGTGAGAAGCATATTCTTTGCCGTCGATCGGCGCCACATGCGGCGGATCTCGATCGAGATACGGTCGCCCGATGCCGAACTCCTTCCCGTGGGCGTCGACCCATTTCCAGAGGGTTTCAGTGGAAATCCATCGCTGCGCCCGTGTCGCGCCTTTGACGCTCACGATATCGGCGGCAAGCCCGTGGCCATAGCCGCCGCGCAAGCTTCCGCCATGGTACGACCTGTTGCTTGCCGCCTTCAGGCCGCTTGCGATCGATTGACGGTAGTCATCGCGGAACGCGCTGGTGATGCCGGGCGACAGCCCGGCTTGCTCGGCTGCGTAAAGCGCATGGAACAGTTTCAGCTTGAAGCCCCGGTCCATGCCTCCGATCACGTAGTCCATCATCGGCATGCCGGCTCTTTCCGCCGCCTTCGGATCCTTCCAGGTAAAGTCTGCATCGACGAGCCGGGTAAAGGTCCTGGTGACAGTCACCATTTTGCGCTTCTTCCGGACTGTCACTTTCCTCTGCTCATACACCTTGTTGGTGTCTTCCTTGGGCGTACGTTGGTAGAGCGCCCACAGGTATCGGTCGACGCAGATGTCCACGACCAGGCATTCGTCGAGAATTTCGATGCGGTTTGCGGCCTCCCTGCCGTCGTCGTTCAGGACCGGGTCAGGCGTGTTCGCTGTCGCCATCTGCATGGGCGGTGTTTCGGGCGGCACCATCTGCGACGCATCGGGCGGCGCAGCTTCGACGATCGGTTCCGCCTCAACCGAGGGCGCCGGCGCATCGGTAACGATCCCCTTCACCGACTCGACGGCCGCGGCCACATCTGCGGAAGCGACAACAGCGGCGGTTCCCGCTGCGGCTTCCTGTGGTACATCCGCGAGTTCGGCGTTGGTGGGAAGATCGACGTTGGTGGAAAGAGATGGTGCGGGATGATCCTCGATCGGCAGCGCGCCGGCGTTCTCGATGCTGGCCGAACCTAAGCCGCCGAGCGATGCAACGACCCAACCTGCGAGAACGATCGTTCCGCACAGCGCCGGCGCCACTGTCGCAAATTGCCGCGGGTTCATCCCGTAGCCTCCAAAGGGCTCCACTTGAGCCGAGTTACACAGCCAAGCATGCGACGGTGTTGATCTTTCGGATCAAGTTGTGGACGCACAATGGCGGAAAGTGCAGGTTGACACTTTTTCCTGGAACTGTTGCCCGGATGCAACGCGCTGCCGACGCGGCAAGCGATTTCGTCAGTTGGCAGGCGGCAGAACGCCGCGCTTTCAGACAAATACAAATTGGATTGTAGTTAATCGAAGCGCGGGAAACGGCAGCAACGCACTCACCTGTTACGGGGCAACGGCCCGCGCTTCCGCAAGGAATGGCTGGAGTGCCGGATTGAGATTGCTTGGCCGCCAGGCGACCACGTGCTCGATGGTCGGCGCTTTTTCAAGCTTGCGGTGGACCAAGTTTGCAATGCCGAACTGCCCCATGGATTGCGGCACCAGGGCAATGCCAAGGTTCTCCGCTACGAGATTCACGATTGTCTGCTGAAGTGCGACTTCGAGCCTGAACGTGGGCTCAAACCCGCCGGAACGACAATAGGCGACGATCGCCTCGCGCAGCTTCGGTGCGACGTCGGTGGGGACAGCTATCAGGGGCTCGCCATTGAGTTGCTTGGCCCGGACGACCTCATGGTCGGCGAGAGGGTGGCTGACGTGCACCGCCAAGCACAGCCGCTCGCGATAAATCGTCTGCGTCTCGAGGCCGCGAATGGGGCCCGGGTTGAACATGATGGCTGCATCGAACTGCCCGGCCAGCACAGCATCGACCAAAGTGGCGGGAACGACCTCCCGCAATTCGACGCGCACTCCCGGGTGATTGGCCATGTAACGCCGCGCCAGCCCCGGCAGGACGGTGTAGGCCGCGTGCATCATGAAGCCGATGGAAAGCTCGCCCAATTCGCCGCGCTCGGCCAGACGCGCGTTACGACAGGCCTGGTCGAAGCTGATCAGCACCGCGCGTGCGTCTTCCAGGAAGCGCCGGCCGGCATGGGTCAGCGTCGCGCGCCGTGAGTGACGCTCGAACAGGCGGACCCCGAGTTCCTTTTCCAGGGCTGCGATCTGCCGGCTCAGCGGCGGTTGGCTGATGTGGAGGCGCTCGGCTGCGCGCCCGAAGTGGAGCGTCTCGGCCAAGGCCACGAAGTAACGCATCTGCCTGATATCGATCATGATGCCGAAAAGGTATGGATGGGGGCGTCAATCGGTATTGGATGATATCAGAACGGCCGGATAGAGCTAACCGGCAATTTTGAAGTCAGGCTCTCCGATGCTCTCGACCCTCACCACCGTCCTCCCCATTTTTGCGCTCATCTTCGCAGGCTGGCTCACTCGCCGGCTCGGCGTCCTCGGCTCCCACGCGTCGGCGGAACTGAACCGCTTCGTGGTGTATCTTGCGCTCCCGGCCCTGCTCTTTGACGTCATCGCGCACGCGCAATGGACCGACGTCTGGCAGCCGGGCTTCATCGCGGCATTCGGCATCGGCGCGGCGCTGGTTTTCTGCCTGACAATTGCCGTTCGTCTGCGCCGCCCGCGACACCTGGCCGATGCCGCGATCGACGGCCTGAATGCAGGCTACGCGAATGTTGGCTTTGTCGGTTTTCCGCTGGCGCTGGTGGCGCTTGGCCGCGACGCATTGGCCCCGACCCTCATCGCCACGATCATCACGGTCTGCATCCTGTTTGCGATCGCCATCGTGCTGATTGAGGCCGGCCTGCAAACCGAAAAGCGACGCAAGCACCTTCTCATCAAGGTGGGCGGCTCGCTGCTTCGCAATCCCTTGCTTGTCGCGCCTGCGCTGGGGGCGATCGTTCCGCTCGCCGGGCTCAGTGTTCCCGCCCCAGCAGAAAGTTTCCTGAAACTGTTGGGTGGCGCAGCCTCGCCCTGTGCGCTTGTTGCGCTCGGACTGTTCCTTGCAGCCAAGCGCGAGACCACGGAGCAGGACATCGGATCGGCAGCTCTCCTCGTCAGCTTCAAGCTTGTCCTGCAGCCGGCCGTCACCTGGGTCATGGCGACCGCCGTGTTCGGCCTGTCACCGCTGCTCACCCATGTTGCGGTTCTGCTGGCCGCTCTCCCGACCGGGACAGGCCCTTTCATGCTGGCGGAGTTCTACCAGCGCGAGGCTGATATCACTTCCAATGTCATCCTTGTTTCCACTGCTGCATCGGTTCTGACCGTGAGCGGGTATCTCGCTTGGGCCGCTAGGGTGTACTCATAACGGCGCAGATGTCGGCTTTTGACGGCTAAGCAGACATCTTCGGCTCGATGGGCGCATTGCCGGTTTTGACTCTTTGCGGACAATCTGGGCTATCGAAGTGCAAGCACCAGCAGGACGTGGTCACGCCGCCCTACCCACGTCGTTCGATCCGGTGCAACCAGCAGCGCCGCTATCTCCTCAGCGTCAAGGAACGTCAGGCTCCGCTTCACGTAACGCTTGTGCGGCATTGAGAGAATGCGCTGGCAATGATATCCGCAGCATAATCGGGAGATACCACAATGCTCGCTTCGGCCCTCGATCTTATCGGGCGTACGCCATTGGTTGCGCTGGATCGGGTGCATTCCGGACCAGGTCGGATAGTTGCCAAGGCGGAGTTCCTGCAACCTGGTGGAAGCGTGAAGGACCGCGCCGCCAAGGCAATCGTGCTGGCAGCGCGGGAAGATGGGAGACTTAAGCCCGGCATGCCCGTAGTCGAGATGACCAGCGGCAACATGGGTGCGGGCCTCGCCGTGGTGTGCGCCGCGCTCGGGCATCCTTTCATTGCAACTATGTCAGCCGGGAATAGCACCGCACGCGCGCGGATGATGGAGGGATTGGGGGCAAGGGTTGTACTCGTCCCCCAGGTCGATGGGACACCGGGACAGGTGACGGGAGCTGATGTCGCCGCCGCCGCCGATGTGGCAGCACAAATCGCCCGTGATGGCGGCGGGTACTATGTCGACCAATTCAATGCATCTGAAGGTATCGTCGCGCACGAGACCACCACCGGTCCCGAGATACTGGAACAGTTCGGCGGACCCGTGGACGGCTGGGTCGCGGCCGTTGGCACTGGCTGCACCTTCATCGGCGTTGCTCGGGTGCTGAAGGCTGCCAATCCAGCAACCTTGTGTGCGGCGGTCGAACCGGAAGGGAGCGAACCCTTAGCGGGGAAGAAGGTCGAAAAAGCGCGACATATCGTGCAGGGCACCGGCTACGGCCTAGTTCCACCGCATTGGGACACCGGACTTATGGACCTGAGCCTGACGGTAACGGACGCCGAGGTCGAGTATTGGCACCGTCAGCTTGCGGTCATGGAGGGACTTTACGTCGGCTACTCTGCTGCCGCCAATGTCTGCGCCGCAGCGAAGCTACTTAGATCTGGTCGATTGAAGGTCGATGCGACCGTTGCCACTGTGCTGTGCGATACCGGCCTAAAATACTGACGCCGCCATGTCCACAAGTCAGCCGCTCGCTCGCTTTCAGGCCTTGCCGATTATGCCGACTACTAACAGGACAATCATGAGCAATTTCAATCGACCCTTTCAAGGATTCGGCATAATCGAGCTTACGGCACAATGAACTGGTCCGCCTTACAGCTTCGCAGATGACTTTGCTCGGCTTGCTGACTGCTTCCGGACCCGAAGCTGACGGCTCGATGACTCAGAGCGAACGTACCATGTCACTTTAATAGAATGGCGCCCAGAGCTCCCGCTCCGTATGGTGGGTTACTCCGCTAAGGAGCGGCTGCTGCAATCGCCTCAATCTCGATCACGAACTCCGGCCGGACCAATCCGGCCACCATGATCAGCGTGGTCGTTGGCGGCGCACCCGGAAATCGCCGGTCGCGCGCCCGTCGGTAGCCCTCCATATGCTCGCGTGCTGTAACGTACACGCTCAGGCGGACGACGTTAGCCATCGTCATTCCGTCTTCCGCCAAGATGGCCTCAATGTTCTTGAAGCAGATTTCAGCCTGTCCCTCGCTATCCGCGGGAATCTTACCATCAAGCTCGATGCCAAGCTGGCCCGCTGTGATGGTAAGCCGGTGGCCCGCTGGCACGGAATACCCGTGGCTATATCGCGCCAAAGGGGGATGGATGGTTGAGGGGGATAGTGTGCGCACGACGGTGATTCCTGGTTTTGGGATCGGCGCGTCCAGAGGTACTCGACGCTGAGGCGTTATGCCAGCGCCCAGCATTCATACCAGGCACGACGGTCCGCTTCTGGCCCGACTCGGACCTCCGGCGATGTCCGCTTTCGCGCCGCTCTTGGTGGCATAGCAGACCTCAAGCGTGCCCTGATCCGCAGCTTCCCGATTTATGAGTACACGCCCCTAGTCGTAAGCATCGGGCAGCGCGACTGTGAGGCCATTCGTATCAGCCCTTGCGCGTCACCGCTTCGTACGCGAGCCGTTTGAACTCGACGACAAATGGATGCCCCATCTCACGCTGTGCCATGATCAAGCCTGCGGTATTCGTTTTTGGCGAAATCCACCATTGGGTGCCACCACGCCCGCCCCAAAAGAGCTCGCCTCCCGCGTCCGGATGGTCGAACGCGGAAGGCTCCAGGATCAGCGCTCCCGCGAGCCCGTGCCCCTTGCCTTGAAGTTCTCCATAACCAGCAAAGCGTAGCCACACACCCTCAGGTAGCTGGTTGCTCATCATCAGCTTGATCGTGTCCGGCTTCAGCAAAGTCGGACCACCCGGCAGCAGGCTTCGAATGAGCTTTACCATGTCCGGCAAGATCGAGACCAACCCACTGCCGCCGCTCTGCCTCGGGAAAGCACGCAGATAAGCCCCCGGATATGGCGCGTCATCTGCGCGAGTAAGTCCCGGCTTCCTGGGGTCGACCAGGTCGGCACCGGCATAATAGGCGACGAGGCGATCGCGATCCGACACCACAAATCCGGTGTCCGCCATGCCAAGCGGGCCCCGAATACGCGATTGAATGAACGCATCGAAGCGCTGGCCGCTGATCACTTCGACAAGACGTGCCAGGACGTCGGTGGCCACCGAGTATTCCCATGACGTTCCGGGATGAAAAACCAGCGGCAGCTCGGCCAATACGTCCATCATTTCCGCAAGCGTGGTCGCCGGATTGAGTACTTTTCGCTCCTTGTACGCATTAAAAATCAAGGTGCCCGGGTCAAGAAGACCGTAGCTCAGCCCCGAACTGTGACTCAACAGATGGCGAATGGTGATCGGCCTGACAGCAGGCTCGGTCTGGTCCAATGACGTCGCGCCGGGGCGCAGCACGCGACGGTCCGCGAGCTGCGGAATGAACCGCTCGATCGGATCATCCAGTTGGAAGCGGCCTTCTTCGAACAAGAGAAGCGCGGCGCAGGATGTGATCAGCTTTGTGTTGGAGAAGACGCGGAATATGTGGTCGACCCGCAATGGTATCTGAGCTTCCTTGTCGGCCCAGCCAATGCATTGCACGTCTACCAAATCTCTGCCGACGAGCACTGCGGAAGAGAATCCAGCAAGAAGATTCTCGTCAACGTACCGCTGCATGGCAGCGTGGGCAGTCCGAAAGTCGTACCCGGTGGCTGTGACTTTCATGTCTTCCATGATTTCACCTCTATGGAGCCTGCAGCCGCCTCGAACGCTTCTTCGACAGGATCAAGCAGTGCCGTCGCTTTGCGGCGTCAAAACGACCCGAACGCGGTGCCGATTGCGATCACAGCGGCGAGAGCGATAACGGAGCTCACGATGCCGACCATCACAATGTCGAGGTAGCTTTTGCGATGCGTCAGGCCGCAGATCGCGAGCAGGCTCACGACGGCGCCGTTGTGGGGCAGAATGTCCAGCGTTCCGGCACCGATCACTGCGACGCGATGTAGAATTCCGGGATCAATCCCCGCCTGCGCGGCAATGCCCATGTAGGTTTGACCGAGCGCATCGAGCGCGATCGTCAAGCCGCCGGAAGCCGACCCTGTCAACGCCGCAAGCATATTTGTGGCGACCGCAAGCGACACCAGCGGGCCGCCCTCGATGCCCAACACCCAGTCCCGCACCATGTCGAAGGCGGGGAGGGAGGCAACGACGGCGCCGAAGCCAACGAGGCTCGCAACACTCAAGGCGGGCAGGACGGACGCATTGGCTCCGGCATCCATGGTTTGCCGCAGTGCAGGCAGTCGCGTCCAGTTGGAGAGGATGACTGTTGCGATTGCTGCCGCCAACGCGACGATGACTGACCAGACGCCGGCAACGGCTGATAGCGAGGTGTTCCCCCAGCGCTGCTCGGCCAGGAATGAGAAGTCGAGCCGCGGCAGGACGACGAGCGACATCAAGAGATTGATAACGACAACGACGATCAAGGGAAGGATGGCGTTGAAAACCGGGGCCGCCATTTCGCTGTGGTGCCCGTGGCGGATCTCCGCCGGATCGAATTCCCGCGCGGTCGCAGCCCGCCCGCGCAATCGTTCATCCTCGGCTGCAGATTCGGGAGGTGGCGATGGGGTGTCGCCGTAGCCCTCATTTGCGCGTCGCGCTGCTTTCTCGGCGCGATGAAGCCACCATAGCCCGATGCCGAGCATGATCATCGACGCGATAATTCCGAGGCCCGGAGCTGCGAAGGGCGTCGTACCGAAGAACGGCATGGGGATGGCGTTCTGAATCGACGGTGTTCCAGGCATCGCCGACATGGTGAAAGTGGAGGTGCCGAGAATGACCGCCGCGGGCACGAGGCGATGCGGAATCGCCGCCTTGCGAAACAGCGACTGGGCCATCGGAACGATCACGAAGAACGCGACGAAGAGGCTGACGCCGCCGTAAGTGACCAACGCACCGGCGAGCACGACGGCCAGAATGACCCGGCGCTCGCCCAGTGCTCGAGTGATGAAGTTCGCGACCGCGACGACCGCACCGCTGTCGTCCATCAGCTTCCCGAAGACGGCGCCAAGCAGAAAGATCGGGAAGAATTGTGCGAGAAATTCCGCCGCGCTGCTCATGAACGTCTGCGTCCAGTTGGCGAGCAGCGGCTGACGATCGAAGGCTGCGGCGATCAGCGCGGCGATCGGCGCGAGCAGGAGGACACTCCAGCCGCGGAAAGCAAGCCAGATCAGCAGACCAAGCCCGACAAGAATGCCGAGAAGCCCCATGGCCTCAGCACTCCGTCAGCAAGATGTCGAGATCGGCAGTCGAACGCACGCCGAGATCGGCGCCGTGCGTGTCGAGGAATTCATTGGCGGCTCGCCGCCCTTCCTCACGCAGCTTGGATGTGAACGCCCATTCGGCGTTGAGCTTTGATGACGCGCCGAACGCCGCAAGCATGTCGCTCTTGATCCGGTGCGTCTTCATCTGTGCCCAACGGGCGCCCTCGCCAGTACCGGGGTCGGCGACCTGACGAAGAAGCGCGATCATCCGCAGTTCCTTCGCCAGCGGCGAATTGAATGAAATCTCGTTGAGGCGGTTGAGGATCTCAGCGGCGGTGCGTGGCTGCTCCGGTCGCTCGGTCGGGTTGATCTGCACGAGGATGGTGTCGCGCGCATCGGTCTCGCGAACAAGCGGCGTGATCGTAGGGTTGCCTGCGTAACCGCCGTCCCAATAGGGCTCGCCGTCGATCTCGATGGCGCGGAACATCGTTGGCAGGCAGGCCGACGCCAGCAGGACATCCGCATTTATCTCCGCATTGCGGAAGATCCGTCCGCGACCGGTCCGCACCCGCGTGGCGGTGACGAAGAGCTTTATGGGCGCGCGAGCAAGACGCTTGAAATCGATGGCCCCGGCCAGTATCTCTCGCAGTGGATTGAAGCCGAGCGGATTGAGGTCGTAGGGCGACAGCACCCGCGACATCAAATCGGTGAAGAGATAGGCGGGAGAGGTGTCGAGCGACCATCGTCCCATGAGATGGTCGAGCGGCGAGCGTTGCAGCGGACTGAATGCAGCGGCTCGCGAGACGCTCCGCCAATATTTGTCCAAGGCGTCGCGTGCCCCGGCAGCGCCGCCCTCCGTCCAGCCATCCGCCAGGACAGCGGCGTTCATCGCCCCGGCGGATGTCCCGGATATGCCCGCAATCTCAATCCAGGGCTCTTCAAGTAGCCGGTCGAGGACACCCCAGGTGAACGCACCATGCGAGCCTCCGCCCTGGAGGGCCAGGTCTATCAGCACCGGGCTTCGGTTCATGAGCCCTCACTTCCGCGGCGTACGGGAGGCTCACTATGTCTTAGGTAGCGGGAACATGCGAGACAAACTTGTGGTCGATGTTTCCAGACCGAATTCGGTCGGCTGCAGATCGGGCTCTGTCAGCACGCAACTTCGGTAGCGCAGTCCAAGGCCAGGCCGCGCTCGCCCCACGGGCGCTAGTTTGGCCCAGTCCATTTGCGCCATTGGGTCGGATGAATGTCGGCGTGCATTCCGCCCGAACGATCGACCCAGTTGGCTCCGTCCCTGCGGCAAGGAAAAGGAAGCGCACGGACCATGCCATCATAATTCAATGTACAGATTTCCAGATCCTCGTCAGAGGGAGCTGTTGAAGCGGATTGCCATTCGGCTGAAACGGAATGCATGGTCAACCTCCAGCAATGTTGCAGGCGAGCACGTCACCATTTTCGCTCGGTCACGATGGCCAGATGCAGCTTCGCCCCTTCAAGCAGCAGTCGCCCGATCCTCCGTCCGGCTGCGATATATGAACGTAGCATGACAGAGCCGACGTTGAATGTGAACCAGTTCGCTATAATGCAACCGAGCTTTCAGAAAAACCGTCGCAACTGATCCCTGGATCGGACCAGGGGAAGATTTATTCCGCCGGGCGAGGTAATGGATCGGCCGACGGCTGCGCCGAAGCCGCTCTGACCTGGCGCGGCGGTCCCATCAGGACCGGCTGGAACAGCACGGCGGCGGCCATTGTGCATAGCAGCGCGAGCGCCATCATCTTGCCCATGCTCGACATGCCCGGATAGCTCGATGCCCACATGCTTCCGAACGCCACCCCGGTGGTCATGGCGCTGAAGATCACCGCGCGGGTCAGGCTGGATTGTAGCAGGCCTGTCTGCCCTTCGCGCCAGGCCATGATGTAATAGATTTTGAACGCGACGCCGACGCCCAGCAGCAGCGGCAAGGCGATGATGTTTGCAAAGTTCATCGCCGTGCCGGTCAGCGTGCAGATCTCCAGCGTGACTGCGCCGGCCAGCAGCAACGGTATCAGCGTCAACAGCACATCCGTGACACGGCGCAACGCGATCAGCAGCAGGATCGCGATGGCGCCAAGCGCTAGCGCGCCCGCTTCGATGAAAGCGTCGATGACTGTCCTGCCCGATTGATAGAGGCTGATCGCGGGGCCGGTGGCCGAAGGCTCCGCGGCCATGACCGCCGTCGCGAAGCCACGCATGACGCTGTTATCCTGGGCATTGCCTTTCGGCAGCGCCTCGACGCGGGCCCTGCCGTCGGGCAACAGCCAGTCGCGAACAAGACTGGCCGGAAGGTTCTGGATGGTCACCGTTTGCGGATCGAGGCTGTTCCGCAACTGGTTGAGATCGTGGTTCAACGGCTGGACGAACGCCAATTCGGCGCTTGCTCGCGTTGCGGCGTCGGCTTGCGCCAGGCGCGTCAGCAAATCGGAAACGCGTCGCGCCGCCTCAGCGCCCGGGCCGGTCGCGGTGCCCGCGACTTTCGAGAGATGTTGCGCGGTCGAGCGGATGGCATCCACGGTGTCGTTGTCCGTCGGCGCCGGATCGCGCGGCGGATTGAGCGCGCCATGGAGGCGTGGGGCAGCGGCCTTGATGACGGCAATCTTCTGATCCTGATCATCAGGAACAAAGCTGTTGAGCGTCATGGTGCGCGAGACCTCGGGCAGCGCCGCCAGCCGCTTGGCGATGCCGTCAGCTTCGCTCAGTGATGATGCCAGCACTTCGGCATCGTCGCCAGAGGTCAGCGGATTGCCCTGCAACTCGCGATAGGTCACGACCGATGCGGCGTGCGGATTCTGCAGGTTGATCGGGTTGAAATCAAACGGAAGGTGACGCAGCAGCGGCGTTCCGGCGAAGACCACAAGGATTGTGCCGGCGATCACCGCGATGCGATGCCGCTGCAGGAAATCATCCAGCGGCGCGAGGCTGCTGAAACCGACCGGCGCCAGTTCTCCGGGCGGTTTCAGCAGCGCCAGCATCGCCGGGACAAGCGTGATGCTGCAGAGGAAGGCAATCAACATTCCGCATCCGGCAATGAGACCCAGTTCGAACAGGCCGCGATAGCTGGTCGGCAGGAACGAGAAGAACGCCACCGCGGTGGCCGCGGCAGCCAGCGAGAGAGGGGCTCCCACCTTGCGCGCGGCCCGTCGCAGCGATTCCCGCAGATCGCCGCACTCATGCCGTGCGGAGCGGTAACGGACGCTGAACTGGATACCAAAGTCCACGCCCAGCCCGACAAACAGGACGAAGAATGCAATCGAGATCAGGTTGAAGGCCCCGACCATGACGATGCCAAGGGCAGCGGTGACGGCGAGGCCCACGATCACGCTGAAAAACACCGCGGTGACGATCTTCCACGAACGCAGCGCCAGCCACAATATGATCAGCGTTCCGAACAAGGCCGTCAACGTGTCGCGCAGCGCGCTTTGCCGGATCACCGAGAACTGGTCGTCGTTCATGGGCACCGTGCCGGTGAGCTGCACGTTGGCGCCGAACTTCTCGCCCAGTTTCAAATCGGCTGCGGCACGACGGATTCCGTCCGTCGCCTTGCGGCCCGGCTGCAACGCGGAGAAATCCAGGATCGGCTCGACCTCGATGAAGTGGCGCAATTGGTCCGCCTGCGGCTCAGAGCCCTGCACCAGCGCCCGCCACGAAAATGTCGCCGGCTTGCCGGCCAGCACGTCACTCAGGGTCTTGTCGGCAAGCGAGAGCGGCCACGTGAGCTGGTCAAGCTTGATGTCTCCGCCCTCGACGCCGTCGAGCGCATAGCCGAGCGCTTTCGCCACGCCGCGCAGGGTCGGATCGGCCGCCAGCGAGCCGATCAGAAAGTCGGCGCTCGACAATCCCGTGATCGACTTCTTGACGCTGGGCAGCGGTTCGAACAGGAGCCCGTTGCGCTGAAAGAACTCGCCTCCGTCCGGCTGGACAACCGCGCGGAACAAATCCGGATGCTTGGCGAGTTCCTGCGTCAGCGCGCTTGTCGCCGCTTCAGCGTTTTCCGGCGTCGGTGCCGAGACCACCACCAGGATTCCCTTGTCCGGAAATGCCTCGGAAAATGCCGACTGACGCTGACGCCAGGCAAGGTTGTTCGAGATCAGGTTGTCCGTGTCTGTCGTGATCGCGAAGCGCGTGACGTCATAGGCGAGAGCTGCGACCGCGAGCAGGATTCCGATGATGAGAACCCACCAGCGCCGCTGCGCACAAAAATCCACGACTCCGACGATTGCTGATTTCAACATGATGAATCGGCTTTCCCAACGCGCGTATCGCCCTCGGTCACGAACTACGCGTCAATGCTGGATTGATCTTTGGCAGAAACTCGTTCGTGAAATGGTGCGGCTTCGGGCGAAGCGTGTACTGAAGGTTGCGCGGCCAACTGAAATCCTGTCTTCCGAGGTTCGCATGAGCGTTTCAAATTCGCACGGTGCCCGCGGATGCGGCTCGAGCTCCCAGGTACAGACAAAACAGGGGAACGAGAATTCAAACCTAGGTATGATCATTCTTGCGGCCAGACACGATAAAAGTCGGCTCTGGAACGCGGCCTGATGAGGGATGACATGGCGGCCAACACTGGTCCAAAGCAGGGTAGTTTCAAGGCGATCCGCAGCCGGAGAGGGCAGTTCGCACTTGCCGCGGCTGTCGTTGCGTCGGCGCTGATTTTCCTGGCGGATGCGTTGAGCCCGATCGATGGCGCCGTCGCGGTCCTGTACACGGGCGTGGTGCTGACGCTTGCGCCGCTCGGCCGCAGGTTCGTGATCGGCAGCGGCTGTGTCACGGCCGTGCTCACGACGATCGCGTTCCTTATCGGGCATGCGGACGATCCCCTCGGAGGGGCGCACCTGCGCTACGCCGTCAGTCTCGTCGCTATCGCGATCACGGTGCTGCTGTCGCTCAGGGACAGGTCCGCGAGAACCACCTTGGCTGAGCAGGCAAGGATTCTCGAACTCTCGCACGACACCGTCGTCGTTCGGGACCGATCAGACATCATCCGGTACTGGAATGAAGGCGCAGAGAGGCTCTATGGCTGGACGCGTGGCGAGGCGCTGGGCAGGCGCTGCAGCGACCTCCTCGAGCCGATCGTTTCGGCAGAGGAAGTAAATGCCTCTCTTGAGCAGAATGGAACCTGGTCGGGCGAAATCATCCGAACGCGGCGAGATGGCACGCGGCTCATTCTGGCCAGCCGCTGGCTCGAGCGACGAGATCCAGACGGTCGACCCGTCGGCATCATCGAGACCAGCGCCGATCTGACCGAGAGCCGCCGTGCCCTGGCGGAAAGACGGAGCTCCGAGCAGCGTTACAGCACCATCTTCAACTCGGCTGGTTTTGCCGCCCTGGAATGCGACTTGAGCAAGGCCATGCGGCTGATTCTGGACAGCAAAGCGCCGGACCAAGACTGCAAATCGTGGTTATTGTCGAATCCGCAGATTTCGCGCGCGGCGGCCAACGAAATCGGGATTTACAACGCCAATAGCGCCGCGCTCGCAATGTTTGAAGCCGATACGGTGGCCGATCTGGCCGATAGCAATGTCATGCTTGGACAATTGCCGGATTCCGAACCGGCCCTCGCGCACATCTTTGCTTTGCTGGCCGCCGGTTCTTCGCTTGCGGAGATCGAGACGCGGTGCGCCACCCTGCACGGGCGCATCATCGATGCGGTACTGCGCGTATCCGTCCTGCCGGACGGACAGGACTGGTCCAGGGTGCTGCTCATGGCCTTCGATGTCACCGAGCGAAACGAAGCTCGGGCGAAGATCGAGCAGACCTCCGTCGAACTCGCTCACTCCGGGCGCGTGGCCCTGCTGGGCCAGCTTGCGGGTTCGATCGTGCATGAGGTCAACCAGCCCCTTGCGGCCATCATCAACTACGGCAAATCGGGCAAGCGTTGGCTTACCCGGCCCGATCCCAACCTCACGGAGGTGAGCGACTGCCTGGACAAGATCGTCTCGAACGGCAACCGCGCCGCGGAGGTGGTTGGAAGGGTGCGCGCGCTCGCCAAGAAGACCGCGCCACAGGTCAGCTCCGTCGATATGGGCGCCCTTGTCCAGGATGCGGTTTCCCTGCTGGCGCGGGAAACGCGCGCCGCGGCGGCGACCATCCGCGTCGAGGAAGCCAATATCGGGGGCCCGATCATCTGTGACCGGGTGCAGGTGCAGCAGGTCATCGTGAACCTCTTGATGAACGCGCTCCATGCTACCAGGGGAATCGCCGACCGCCCGCACGAGATCCGTGTCAAGATCGACGGCACTGCCGAGAATTTCATCAAAGTGGCCGTCGAGGACAGCGGCACCGGGATCGAGGGCAACCCTGAGCGTATCTTTGAGCCGTTTTTCACCACCAAGTCCGATGGAATGGGCCTTGGGCTATCCATTTGCAGGACGATCATAGAAGGGCAGGGAGGGCGCGTTTCGGCCTCCAACAATGACGGATGGGGGGCAACCGTGGGGTTCACGCTCCCATTGAACATCCCGGCGGAGGCGCGTTGGTCGAAACCTAATATCTTGATATGATGGGAAAATGGACAGAATCCGGTCATACCGACGGAAACACCGGGCGAATTGCCCGGGAGGAGCTGTCTAGTGCCACAAGGATCCACGATCTGCATCGTTGACGATGACGACGACGTGCGGGAAAGCATATCGAGCTTTTTTCGCTCGGTAGGCCTGCGCGTGGAGAGTTTTGGGGCGGCCGAGAACTTCCTGGAGTCGTCCTCGGTCGCGAAGGTCGATTGCGTCATCACCGATTTGCACATGCCGGGGATGGATGGTCTCGGCCTGCACCGGGAACTGCGGCGCCGGGGAGTAGGCGTCCCCGTGATCGTCATGACGGCCTATTCGACGCCGGAAGCGCGCGCCGAGGCAAAGAGCCTCGGAGCCGCGGCTTTCGTTGACAAGCCCGTCGATCCCGAGATTCTGCTCCACGACGTGGAAGCAATCCTGGGCGACCCTTCGCAAGGACCTCCCCCGACATTCCAATGATCCGGTCCTGGACAGCATGAGTGCATCACAGAGCTCGATCAGCACCGCCCTCATTTGCGTCGTCGACGACGACACCGACGTGCGCAATTCGCTCAGCAGCCTGCTGCGTGCCGTTGGCTACTCCGTCGAGACGTTCGCGGGGCCCAGCGAGTTCCTGGCATCCGATGCCATCAACTCCGCGTCCTGCCTGATCCTGGATATCCGGTTGGGAGAAGCCGACGGGCTCGAGTTTCAGGAGGAACTGGTTGAGAGCGATGCCTCCATTCCGGTGATCCTGATCAGCGGATACGGCGACATACCAATGACCGTCCGCGCCATGAAGGCCGGCGCGGTCAATTTCCTTCCCAAGCCCTTCGAAGAGGAAGCGCTTCTCGCGGCCGTCGAAGAGGCCGTCTCCCGCGATCAGCGGCGGCGCGCGGAAGCGCGGCGGGACGAAGACATCCGGCTGCGTTACGATTCTCTTACGCCCCGGGAACGGGAAGTCATGGGTCTTGTCACGGCAGGACTGATGAACAAGCAGGTCGCCTGGCGTCTGTCGCTGAGCGAGATCACGGTGAAAATTCACCGCGGCAACATGATGCGCAAGATGCAGGCCAAATCGCTCGCCGAGCTCGTGCGCATGGCCGATTTGCTTGGCGTTCGGCAGGTGTTGGCGGATCAGCAGCCCGCCCGGGATAATTAGAGCGTTTTCGAGCAAAGCATGCCCTCGGACTCGATCCGAGGGTGGACACCGGTACGCGCGAAGAAAACGCGTATTCTATCGCGCGTCCACGACTTTGGCCTTGAAGTAGGTACCTGAGATATCGCCCCATCGTCGTCTTCGATCAGCGGGCATCTTTCACTGCTCTAGTCTAAGCGATGCGAACCTGTGCCGCATCCGGTCGTCTGCTGACGACGCGATCATATTGCCGTTGCAGGATCGCCTTCGAGCAGCGCCCTGATTCCAGGGAAACCAAACTGCTTCGGCTTGCCAGTGAATTCAGGGGAGCTTGACGGATGTGGCGCAGGGCAGCGTCATCCGTCCTTTCGATTCCAAACGAGTGAGACGATGCGGGCAGCCACGAGACCAGGATAACCACGAGGCGCCTGATAATGAAGTTTTTCAATCGACGGTTCATGGCTTCCACGCTCCCGATCACAGGGTCACTGCAATGCTTCGATGCAGTGTTTTACGAAGGGCGCGGGATATCGTCGATTATACTGGTTGGTTAAGTCGCGCAGTGCTCGCGACATGCGCAGGTCGTACCCAGTTAACACCAAGGTTTAATGTCCAGGCGCCGCGGCTTGGCTATTTCTATTCCAGAGATGCGATGAAAGGGCAGGTCAGCAGCGACGCGCGGCCAAGATTGCGCGGCGCTGTCGTGGCTATGGATTTTTTCGTGCACGATGCGGCTGCTTGGCCATGGCGTCATGCAATCGAGAGGCCGGCACCGAAGATGCGTAGGGTGGGCACCATCGCCACGGGCTCGTCAGATCGGCCGAGGTCCCTCGACGGTTCGCTCGTCCGCGCCGATCCTCCTGTATGACGGCAGCAGCGGCTCTGCCGGCCTGCCTTCCCTCCACTTCAAGGGTGTTTGTCCTACGATACGCTTGAAGACGGTGGTGAAGTGCGCCTGGGTGCTGAACCCGACGCTCAGTGCGATGTCGACGATCGACTTGTCGGTCGTTCGCAGCATGTCCTGCGCAGCCGAGACACGCTGCTTCAGCAGATATTGATGCGGCGTCAGTCCGGTTGCGCGGAAGAACAGCGCGGCAAAATGCATCCGGCTCAGCCGGGCTGCCCCGGCCATGTCTGCCAACGTCACTTTCTCATCGAGATGCGCGGCCACGTACTCGACGACGCGCTTGAGGCGCCACTTTGACAACCCGCCGTCCCGATGGGTCTGCTGAGGCGAGGCCGGTTTCGTATCGGCGCTGATCATCCTCGCCACCGTGACGAGCCTGATGGCGTCCGCGTAGATTCCTCCGAACTCCGACTGATCCCGCTCCGCCGCGGCGAGCGCCTCGGAGAGCCTGCGCACCACGGGATCCTGGTCCATTTGCGCTTCCGGGATCTCCCGGATTGCCTTGCCAAGGAGACTGTCGAAGCTCGGTGACGCCTCCACATCCCCTCCCACTGCCGCGATATGCAGAGCGCGCTCGGTCTCAGGCGCGCCTGCATTCGGCACCACTCGTACAGAAACGCCGAGATGCTTGAGATCGATGCCAATGACCGGCGCATCCGGCCGTGCTGCACTTGGCGAACGGTTATCCAGAAGTTCGGCAGCAGACATCGATACGGATCGCTCTCGGAGGAGCAGGGCGGGATGGCACGACATATCTGGCCTCCTGAAATCTCAAGCTCGACTGGCGTCGACTATCGGATGGCTAACAATATGGACCGCTTTGCCTGTTGATGGTGTCATACATTGGTATGGATCATCAGAAGTAACGAGTACGTAATCGGCAGGGTCTTCACGAAGATCTGACGGACGTCATCGTCCCGGTCATCAATTGCAATACGGCAATTCGAAAATTCGAGCGGCGATGTCATACGGAAGCATTTTAGCAAAACGCGCGACGCCGCCGCCGCAATCACGAGCGCATCGTTCGACCTATCGGGACGTTGAACGCTGCTTCCGAGATATCGCAAACGCCGCGATCGTTGCGGCATCGATTGCGGCCGTGCACCCCGCGGCTTTGCCGTCTGGTGCCTGTTGGTCACCAACGCCACTCATTTTGGCATCTCCCGCATCTGCATCAGCGGTTGAATGATCGAGCCCGATGATGCCGGCCAGTTTGGCTCCGCCGGCGGCGTCGGAGAGAAAAATGCTGGATACAAGAACGACCGACGATTGGCAGGCCCTCGATGGGGCGCATCACGTCCATTCCTTCACCGATCCCGCGCTGATCGCCAGCGGCAAGACCCGTGTCGTGGTGCGTGGCGAAGGCTGCCAGATCTGGGACAGCGACGGCCGCCGCTTCCTGGACGGCATGGCCGGCCTGTGGTGCGTGAATGTCGGCTACGGCCGGCAGGAGCTGATCGATGCCGTAACCCGGCAGATGGCGGAGCTGCCATTCTACAGCAACCACTTCCAGAGCACGACGCCGGCCATGACGGCGCTCGCGCATCGGCTGTCGACGCTGACCCCTGAGGGGCTCGATCATTTTCTCTTCACCAGCTCCGGCTCCGAAGCCAACGATACCGTCGTCCGCATGGTGCGCTATTTCTGGAAGCTGCAGGGCGCACCCCGCAAGCGCATCTTCATCAGCCGGACGATGGCCTATCATGGCAGCACGCTGGCTGCCGCCAGCCTGTGCGGACTGCCGCATATGCACGCCATGGATGGTGGCACGCTGCCGGATTTCGCGCATATCGTGCATCCGCACTGGTACGGACTCGGCGGCACCCTGGGAAGGGACGAATTCGGTTTGCAGGCGGCGCAGGCCCTGGAGCAGCGCATCCTCGAGCTCGGCCCAGAGAATGTCGCGGCCTTCATCGGAGAGCCGGTGCAGGGTGCAGGTGGCGTGATCGACCCGCCATCGACCTATTGGCCGGAAATCCAGCGGATTTGCCGCAAATACGATGTGCTGCTGGTCGCCGATGAGGTGATCTGCGGCTTCGGGCGCACCGGCTCCTGGTTCGGAGCGCAGACCTTCGGCATCACGCCGGACGTGATGACGATGGCCAAGGGACTGTCGTCGGGCTATCTGCCGATCGCCGCGGTCGCGATGAACCGTCGCGTGTTCGAGACCATCAGCGGCGGCGGGCATCTCGCGCACGGCTACACCTATTCCGGCCATCCCGTCGCCAGCGCGGTGGCGCTCGCGAATATCGACATCATCGCCCGCGAAGGCCTGGTCGATCGGGTCCGCGAGGACATCGGCCCCTATCTTCACGAGACCTTGGCGAGGCTCACCGACAGCCCGATCGTCGGCGAGAAACGCGGTATCGGCGCGCTGGCGGCCTTGCAACTGATCAAGAACAAGGCGACACGGGAACGATTCACGGTCGAAGAAGGCGCCGGCATCTTCTGCCGCGAGGCCTGCTATGCCCGCGGCCTCATCGTCCGCGCCGTTGGCCAATCCATCGTGCTGAGCCCATCGCTGGTCATCACCCATGCCGAAATCGACGAGCTTGCTGAGAAGCTGGCTGACGCACTCGAGGAGACCGCGCGTCATTTCCGCCTGTTATGATTGTTGCAACGTGATTTGGAGAACCGCATGAGGAAGAGAACTGCCCTTGCCGCCCTGCTTGCAGCATTCACTTTTGGCGGGGCGGCCGCCGCCGAGGAACCGATCCGCGGCGGCACCATGCGCGTGGTCCTGACGGCCGATATCCGCAGCCTTGACGCCAGCCGCAGCGACAACATCACGGATCTGGTCCTGAACCACATCTATGAGCAACTGGTCGCGCACAAGGACGACATGACGATCGGACCTGCGGCCGCCGAAAGCTGGCAGGTGTCGCCGGACGGCAAGTCCTACACGTTCAAGCTCAAGGAAGGCGCGACTTATCACAACGGTGACAAGGTGCTGGCCTCCGACGTCAAATGGCTGTGGGAACGCCGCATGGGCGCAGCCAAGACCGGCACGCCGTGGCTCTGCAATGCCAGTTTCGACGGTTCGCGCGGGCTGAAGGTGGACTCGGTCGAGGCGCCGGATGACCGCACCGTGGTGTTCAATCTCGACAAGCCCAACACGCTGTTCCTTATCCGCCTCGCCGACATCGTCTGCAACTTCTGGATCGCGAGCCCGAAGAATGTCGATGCCGACGGCAACTGGATTGCCGGTTCGGCGATCGGCAGCGGTCCGTTCCAGCTCAAGGAGTGGCGCAAGGAGCAGTATGTCTCGCTCGAGCGCTTCGCCAATTACGTGCCGCTCAAGGCAAAGCGCGACGGCTATAGCGGTGACCGCACCACCTACCTTGATGAGGTGCGCTTCGTCGTCATCCCGGACAAGACGGCTGCCGAAACCGCGTTGATCGCGGGGCAGGTCGATGTCGTGACCTATCTGCAGGTCTCGCACATGGAGGACATGAAGAAGCGCGGTGCGGTCGTCAAGACGGCGCCCGGACTTTCGCTCTCGGCCATCCTGGTCCAGACCAACGATCCGCTGCTCTCCAATGTGAAGATCCGCCGCGCTCTGGCCCACGCGATCGATTTCAAGGAGATGGCCGAGACCAAGCTCGCAGGTCTCACCGAGTTCAATCCGTCCGGCGTGCCGGAGTCGAGCGCCTATTTCGACAAGTCCTTCCAGACCTGGCCTGCCTACGATCCCGCCAAGGCCAAGAAACTGCTGGCCGAGGCCGGCTACAAGGGCGAGCCGATCAAGCTGCAGGCCAACAAGCGCTATATCGGCATGTATGACAACGCCGTCATGGTGCAGGCGATGCTGGTGGCGGCGGGCTTCAACGTGCAGCTCGACGTCATCGACTGGGCGGCCCAGCTCGACAATTACATGAGCGGCAAGTTCCAGTTGCAGTCGTTCGGCTATTCCTCGCGCGCCGACCCGATGATCATCTATGGCTCGCTGATCGGCAGGAAATCGGTCACGGCTACGTCGCAGTGGGACAGTCCGGACGCGCAGGCGCTCTACTTCAAGGCGTTGGCGACGGCGGATTTCGATGAGCGCAAGAGCCTGTTGAAGCAGCTCCATGCCAGGATGGCGGACGACGTGCCGATGCTCGGGCTCTACTACTATCCCGTGATCGAGGCGGTCTCGCCCAAGCTCGTCAACTACGAGTCCTGGCCGCTCGAGAAGCCGCGCGCCTGGGGCGTGTGGAAGAAGCCGTAACGTCTCCCCGATACGGCGGGCCGAAAGCCCGGTGCCTTGCGGCGGCACCGGGCTTTTCTTTTGCGATTGGGTGTCGGTTAGATTGCTGATGCCGCAGCCACGCCGTCGAACCTGCGGTCCAGCAGCATGGCCGCATTGAGCAGGCGCTTCGTGTAGTCGTGCTGAGGGCGATCGAAGATGTCGTCCCGGCTGCCGACTTCGACGATCTTGCCGTTCTGCATCACCGCGACGCGATCCGCGACCTGCTCGACCGCGCCGAGATCGTGCGAGACGAACAGGCAGGCGAATCCGTAGCGGTCCTGCAGCGCTCGGATCAGCGTCAGGATTTGCTTCTGCACGGTCATGTCGAGCGCGGACACGGGCTCATCGGCGACGACGAAGGCGGGACGCCTGGCAATGGCGCGGGCGATGGCCACGCGCTGACGCTGGCCGCCCGAGAGCTGGTGCGGCAGGCGCCGCAGAAAATCCGCGGACAGGCCGACCTCGTCAAGCACCTCGCGCACCCTGATGTAGCGAGCCTTGCGGTCCATCGTGGTGTCGAGCCGTAGCGGTTCGGCCACGATATCGCCGACGCGCTGCCGCGGATCGAGCGAGGAATACGGATCCTGGAAGATGATCTGCATCTCCTCGCGCTGCAGCCGCGCGGCGCGGCCGCGCCAGGTCACGATCTGTCCGCCGCGGAACGAGATGCTACCGGCCGTCGGGTCGATGAGGCCAACGGTGGCGCGGCCGAGCGTGGTCTTGCCGGAGCCGGAACCGCCGACCAGTGCCAGCGTCTCGCCATGTCCGATTGTGAGATTGACGCCGTCAACTGCGCGCTTCGCCTCACCGCGGCCGAACAGTCGCGCGCGGCCGGGATAGTCGATCACCACCTCGCGCAGCTCCACCAACGGTTTGGCGTCGCGTGCGAGGCGGATGCCGCCGGCGCTCCGCCGCGGCAGCGCGTCGACCAGGCGCTGCGTATACTCGTGCTTCGGCGCGGACAGCACGTCGGCGCTGCGGCCCTGTTCAACGATCCTGCCCTTGAGCATGACAGCCACATCGCGCACGTAATGCGAGACCATGCCGAGATCATGGCTGATCAGAAGCACCGCGGTGCCGTTTTCTTGCGTCAGCTCCACCATGAGGTCGAGCACGTCGCGCTGAACCAGCGTATCCAGTGCGGTTGTCGGCTCGTCGGCGATCAAAAGATCCGGCTTCAGCAGCATCACCGACGCCAGCATGATGCGCTGGCGCATGCCGCCGGAGAATTCGTGCGGATAGGCGCCGAGGCAATGCACCGGATTCGGAATGCTGACGCGCTTCAGCATCTCCAGGCAGCGCTCGCGGATCTCGTTGCGGCCGAGACGACGGTGGTGCAGCGCGAGCCCTTCGGCCATCTGCCGGCCGATCGTCATCGACGGATTGAGCGAAACCATCGGTTCCTGAAACACCATGCCGATATGTTCGCCGCGGATCTTGCGCAATGCAGGAGGCGAAATGCCGACCAGTTCGGTATGACGGAACTTGATGCTGCTGCCGGGTGCTGCGATCAGCGGTGTCGGCAATAGCCCGAGCACGGCGCGCGCGGCCATGGTCTTGCCGGAGCCGGATTCGCCGACCAGCGCCAGCATGCTCCCCGGCATGATCGCAAAGCTCCCATCGTCGACGATCCTGGTGCCGCCAGGCCCGACGGTGACCGTCAGATGGTCGGCTGCGACGACGGCTTGCTCCGGATTCGACTGTGACGTCATCGATTTCAGGCCTGCATCTTCGGATCGAGCCAGTCGCGCAGCGCATCGCCCAGCATGTTGATGCCCAGCAGCGTCAGCGAGATGCACAGGCCCGGCAGCACGATCAGGTACGGCGCCTGCGTGATGAACGGACGGCCGGAGGCCAGCATGTTGCCCCAACTCGGCGCCGGCGGCGGGACGCCGAGGCCGAGGAAGCTCAGCGCGCTCTCCGACAGGATCACCCAGCCGAACATCGTGGTGGCGAGCACAGTGATCGGCGCCATGCAGTTCGGCAGCACGTGACGGACCATCGTCACCAGTTCCGAGTTGCCCATCACCCGCGACGCCTCGATATATTCGCGCTCGCGCACCGACAGCACGGTGCCGCGGGCGACACGCACCACGGCGGGCATATAGGCGATGCTCAGCGCGACGATCAGCGCCTCGCGGCTGGCGCCGGCAATCGCCATGATGAACAGCGCCAGCAGCAGGCCGGGGAAGGCCAGCAGCGAGTCGTTGAGGATCATGAGAACGCGATCGGTCCAGCCGCGCAGGAAGCCGGCGATGATGCCGAACAATAGCCCGAAGAAGATCGCGAGCGCGACCGTCGCCAGCGCAATCCAGCCCGTGGTGCGGGCGCCGTACATCAGCCGGCTCAGCACGTCGCGGCCGAACTCGTCAGCGCCGAGCAGATGCGCAGCCGATGGCGCCTTCAATACCGAGCGCAGATGCAGCTTGAGCGGGTCGTAAGGCGCAAGTGACGGACCGAGCACCGCCAGCAACATCAGAACGGCAACGATGCCGCCACCGATCAGCAAGTTGGCGCGTCCGCGCGCGAGCCGGGGAAGGAATCGTGTCATTGCGCGATCTTGGGATCGAATAGCGGGTACAGCATATCGACGATCAGATTGACCACGACGTAGATCACGCTGATGAACAGGATGCAGCCTTGCACGACAGGATAGTCGCGCGCATAGATCGCCTCGACCAGCAGCCGGCCGAGGCCGGGAATGGTGAAGACCGTCTCGGTGACGGCGATGCCGCCGAGCAGGCCGCCGAGGATCAGGCCGATCAGCGTCCAGGTCGGCGCGAAGGCATTTCGGAACGCGTGGCGCCACATCACCTCCGCCTCGGACAGCCCCTTGGCGCGGGCATGGGTGATGTATTCCAGCCGCGAAACCTCGATGGTGCTGGCGCGCGCCATGCGAACGATCGGTCCGATCTCAACCAGGATCAGCGTAAGCGCAGGCATGAAGATGAACATCAGGCCTTGGCGGAAGTTGTCATGCAGCGACACGTAGCCGATCACCGGGAACCATTCGAGCCACATGCCGAACACCAGGAGGACCATCAGGCCAAGCCAGAAGCTCGGGATCGACAGCAATAGCGTTGATGCCGCCACGAGGCCGTAGTCGGCGAGGCTGCCTTGCCGCCAGGCGGCGAACATGCCGGCCGGCACCGCGATCAACGTGGCGAGCAGCACCGCGGCGACGACGATCGTGGCAGAGACCGCGAAGCGGTCGAGCATCAACGGAAGCACGGGATCGCCCGAGGTGATCGACTTCCCGAAATCGCCGGCCAAGATATGGCTGAGCCAGGTGACGTATTGTGTCGGCAGCGATCCCGACAGGCCCATCTCGCGGCGCAGCGCCTCGACTTGCTCTGACGTCGCGAGATCGCCCAGCATCACCGCGGCGGGATCGCCGGGGATCAGGCGCATCAGGAAGAAGATCGCGACGGAGACGATGATCATCGTCGGCACTGCCTGCAGCAGTCGTCCGAGCAGGAAGCGAATCATGAAAGGGCCCCTCGGCCGATCTGCGGCGCCCGTGTCACGTCTGGCTTACCCGCAAAGTGCACGGCGGATCGCATGCGCGGCGGCGATCGCCTCGCGGGCGCGCGGCACGCTGGTGACTTCGGGCCAGGTCGACAGTTTGACGAAGGCGTATTCGGATTCCGGATCGATGTAAATCAACTGTCCGAAGATGCCGCGTGCCAGCATTGCCCGTCCCTTCGGATCCTCGATCCACCACTTGTTGTGATAGGCGCCGACCGGCAGCGTCTCGCGGAAGAAGCCCTGGAACAGTTCGGTATTGCCGTTGTTGCGGGTCTCTTCGATCCAGGGGGACGGGATCACCTGACGATCGCCGTGGCGCCCGCCATTGATGATGAGCTGGGCGAAGCGGCCATAGTCGCGCAAGCTGGCGCAGAAGCCACCGTCGGCGAGCGCGAAGCCGCCGTGATCGACCGTGAAGTAGCCGTCTTCCTGCGCGCCCATCGGGCCCCACAATTCGCGGCTCACCAGTTCCGACAGCGGTGTCGCCGTGACGCGCTCGAGGACGAAGCCGAGCACATCGGTTTCGATCGAGCGATATTGAAACAGGGAGCCGTGCGGACGCTCCTGCTCGGTCAACGTGAGGATCAATTCCCATAGGGTGCGCGGCCAGTCGGGATTGTCGTTCACGCGCCAGCCGCAGGCATAGCCGAGCTTCACCATGTGCGAGCCTGGTGTCGTGTAGGATTCGTCGAACACCACGCCGGTGGTCATGTCGAGCACATGCTGCAGCGTGGCGCCGCTATAGGCCGTGCGCGCGAGTTCCGGAAGATATCGCGTAACCGGCGCGGCCGGATCGAGCACGCCTCTTCTGACGAGGATGCCGGCCACCATCCCGACCATCGATTTAGCCATCGACATCGAGAGGTGCTGGCTGTGCGGCTTCATATCGTTGAAGTAGCGCTCATAGACGATCGCGCCGCGATGCAGCACGAGCATGCCGTCGGTCGCGTTGTCGGCGAGGAAGCCGTCGAAGGTCAGCGCGCGCCCGTCGAAGGTAAACGCGACAGACCCGAGTTCCTGCCTGTTTTCGCTCAAGGGCATCACCGGGCCGGGCCCGCGCCACACCTGCGCGGTCGGGGTCATCTCGCGGATATGCTGGAAGGTCCAGCGATGCATCGGCGGCCGGCTCCAGCCGCTGCGCGGCAGCAGCGGGGCTCCGGGATTGAGCGGGTCGCGGTATCTCGGCCGTTGGAACAGGTCGGGCAGGGGCGTGATCCTCGCAAGGCGGCAACATGCTCCCGGCCGCGCAGGCCGCGGGCGCTGTGCCATCGTAAGACAGCCCGAGCGTACCGCGATCGAGAGGTGCCGGAAGATGCCAATGAGGGGCATGGTGGTGCACAGCGCGCACCGTGATAGGCTGTCATATTGCCGCAGCCGCGCGAACCTGCAGGTCGTACAACTGCGGCATGGGTCTTGCTTCGCGAAACGTTTCTTTTCCTGTGCCGTCAGGTCCGCCCGGCGGGCGGCCACTTAACCGAATGCAGATAATAGATGACTAATCCGATATTCATGCATGACGACAAGGGATCGGCGCCCGCACCGGCGCTCAATCCGCCCTCCCGCAAATCGATCCCGCCGTTCGAAGCGCTGCGCGCCTTCGATGCGGTGGCGCGATTGCGCGGCGTGCGGCGCGCGGCACAGAGCCTCGGGCGCGATCATGCCGTGATCAGCCGCCACTTGCGCACGCTCGAAGCCTGGACCGGGATCAAGCTGATCGATCGAACGTCATCGAGCATTTCGCTCACCGAGGAGGGCGTCCGCTATCACAAACAGATCGCCGCCGCGATGGATGCCATCGCCAATGCCACCATCGACGTGATGCGCCGTGGCGACAACCGCCGGCTCCTGATCTGGTGCGCGCCGGGTTTTGCACTGCACTGGATGTCGAGCAAGATCGGGCTGTTCGAGAAGGCAAATCGCGACCTCGAGATCGAATTGCGCCCGACCGATCGCCGGCCGGATTTCGCGTCGCACGAGACCGATATCGATATCCGCTTCGAGTCGGTCTATGGCAATCCGCTGCAGCTTGCGCCCGGGTTGCGCTGCACCGAGCTCGCGCGCGTGCCGATCGTCGCGGTCGCAAGCCCGGCCTATCTGGCCTCGATGCCGCCGATCGAGACGCCGCGCGACCTGTTGGGCCAGCGTCTGCTGCACGAAGAGGATTTCGACGGCTGGGCGCATTGGCTCGCCGCTCACGGCATCTATGACGAGCTCGATCTCGGGGGGCCGCGGCTCTGGCAAGGCCATATGACGCTCGACGCCGCGATCCACGGCCGTGGCGTGACGCTCTCCAATCACATGGTCGTTTCCCATGAATTGGTGTCCGGCCGGCTGGTGGAGATCGGCAAGGGCGATACGAGCTTCCAGCCCTATTCCGATGGCATCTATTATTTCATCACCCGCGCCGACCGTTGGGATTCGCCGCTGATCCGCCGCTATCGCAACTGGCTGATCAACGCCATTGCGGCCGACTGGCCGGAGCTCGGTGTCGCGGCACAGAAGCAGCGAAGCAGGGCGGGCTAGGCGGGCGCTGCGACGCGCGGCGGTCATAGCGTTTTCGGGCGAAGTGGGCAGCGGTTGGCGTGAAGAAAACGCATCGAAAAAAGCTGGAGCCCGGTTCTGATCCAATCAACCCATCAGGCTGCTAGCGCAGGGCCTGGACCATCGCATTCCAGAAATCATTGTCGAGCACGGTGGCGGAACCGGTCGGTTTGGGCCGCGCGCTCAGCACCACGCAGATGATGCGGTGCTTCGGATTGATGTAAATGAACTGGCCGAAGATGCCGCGCGCACTGAACGCGCCGTCCGCAAGCGAGCCATCGATCGCCGGCGTCGGCCACCACATGTATCCGTAGTCGACGCGCTGGCCGCCGATCTGCCGTGATGCACCGGCTTCGCGCACCCAGCCTTCCGGCAGCACGCGCACGCCGTCGATGACGCCGTCATCGAGGATGAAGCGGCCGAAGCGCGCATAGTCGCGCATGGTCGCGAACAGGCCGCTGCCGGCGATTTCGAGGCCATCCCTCGATTCCAGCCACCATGCGCCGTCGGCTTCCATGCCGAGTTTCGACCAGATCTTTTCGGAGAGATAGTCGCTGAGCCACCTGCCGGTGGCGGCACGCACCAACGCGCCGACCACATGGGTGTCGCCGGTGCTGTAGGTCCAGACCGTGCCGGGCGCGGCGACGCGCGGGCGCTCCGCCATATAGCGCATGATCGCGCCGGGTTGCTGGGCGATCTGCAGCTCGAGCATGTGACGCCGCTCGGAGGCTGGATTGGTCTGGGTGTCGTCCCAGCGCAGGCCCGAAGTCATCTGCATCAGCATCCTGATCGTCACGCCCTCATAGGCGCTGCCGGCGAGTTCCGGCAGATATTTGGTGACGGGATCTTCGACGCCGGCGATGTAGCCGTCCTGGATCGCGGCGCCGACCAGCGTGGTGCTGACGGATTTCGCGACCGACATCGACAGCCATTTGGTGCCTGCACCGATGCCGAGATCGTAATGCTCGAGCAGCACCTCATCGTTCTGCATCACCAGCAGGCCGGCGATGCGGTTGCGCGCGACATAGTCGTAGATGTCGTAGGTCACGCCGCCCGAGATGATGGGGAATTCCGGCAGCGTCGTACGGGCATGGATCAACGACCGCACCGGTGCGCCGGCGCGAATGATCCGGGTGTCGAAGGTGGTGCCGAAGTTCTGGAAGGTCTGCAGGTGATCGCGGGGCATCAGCCTGCCGCTGTATGTACCGATCAGGGCGTCGACGTCGCTGCCGGTTTTGGTATTGATCGCACCGTTTGCGCTGCCGACACGTCTCAGCATCCCCGTCAAACCCAATGTCCCCTAAGCCACATGCGGTCGAAGCGCCGAGGTCGCACTATGGCAGTGGAGGCCGGCTGCTGAGAGGTGCAAAGGCGGAAGCGCGCGGTGCACCGCGATCACCACGTTACTAGAGAAGCCTCGGCGAGCGCCGATGCCCGCGAGGTCGCCTGCTCGATGGTCGCTGCAATCACGTGCGCCACCACCGATCAATCGAGGATCCGAAGGTGCTCACGACATTTTCACGGCGCGGCCGAGCCTCCCGAAGCCTCGAAAACAAGGCACCGGGGCTTACTCTTGGAGAGAGCCGAAACGCTCATGTAGGGAGAGGAGGAAGCGGATTCAAACGGCAAGCCAGCGTGGCGCTCACGAATGCTCGATTGCCGGCGAGGTTTTCATGAAGACCTGACGGGTGCCCGGGCCGCAACAGTCAATTATACGGTCATTGGAAAATTCGAGCGGTGATTTCGTGCGGAAGCATTTTGGCTAAAACGCTCGTCGACGAACGACGCAATCGCCCGCGGACCGTTCGAGTTGTGGGACAGCGGAAAGCTGGGCTTCAGAGAAACATGCTTCGCCCAATCGGAGCGAACCACACCATGGGGCTTGGCTGATTTGAACGATTCTAAGACTGTAAGATAGAACGGCCCGAAGAGCGTCGATGCGTTGAGTGTCGCCGAATCATGCTCCGGTTCAATGCGGCCACAACATCGTGAAGGACCGCGTCGGCACCGACGCGTTCAACGATATTTGATGCCGGATGCGCTCGCTGAAATGTGTGCTGTAGCGTGCAATACTGTGCTCTATACCCCGCGGCCAGGGGGCGTCGGGAGTGACGCAAATGAATTTGAATGCCGCAATTGCCGCGGCTAACCGTAATGGTCGGCCCGAACGTAGTGAAGCAAACGGAGCCGGTGGAAACGGATCCGATCCGAACGTGCGGTCCGATCAGAACCCGAGTGCGGAGCGCGGCCAGCCGACCTGCCTCGTGGTTGAGGACGATCGCACCATGCGACACCTCGTGATGAACTATCTCGAGGAGCACGACATTCGTGCGCTGTCCGCGTCGGGGCGGGACGAGGTCACTGGCCTCTTGGTTACGCGCGAACCTAATCTCGTCATCCTCGACCTGCGGCTTGGCCAGGAAGACGGTCTCGATCTGTTGCGCGAAATCCGTTCACACTCCGACGTGCCCGTGATCATCACTACCGGCCATCGCCGCGACGAGATCGATCGCGTGGTCGGCCTGGAGCTCGGCGCCGACGATTACATCACGAAGCCATTTGGCCTGAGGGAGCTCTTGGCGCGGATCCGCGCGGTGCTGCGCCGGCGCGAAACCGGACAGACCGCGCCGCGCGATCCGGAGAAAGGCCGTTATCGATTCGGCGGCTGGCAACTCGATCGGCGCAGCCGGCGTCTTTCCGATCCGAGCGGCACGCAGGTCGCGCTGACGAAGGGCGAATACGCGCTGCTGGTTGCCTTCCTCGACGCGCCGCAACGGCCGCTCTCGCGCGAGCAGCTTTTGCAGGCCACCCGCGTGCATGAGGATGTCTTCGACCGCAGCATCGACGTGCAGGTTTTGCGTCTGCGCCGAAAGCTGGAAGGCGATCCGAGCACGCCGAAGGTCATCCTGACCGAGCGCGGCGTCGGCTATGTGTTCGCGCTGTCGGTCGAGCGGCTCTGACGATGGCCAATTGCGCCGTGCGGCGGATGGTCGCAAGTCCTGCTTCGACGCGTCTCACAGTCAGGGCCGCAGGCGCAGCGGGTTCCATTACAATGGTAGCCCTTAATTCCGGGGCTGGAATGCTGTCGCAACATGCAAGCGGCAATCTCTCGAGGGTGAAAAATCCTCGGGAGATGTCAATGAAATTGGACAGGAAGAGACTGCCCGCCAGCCGATGGCGGGCCGACCGGCGCACGAGCGCCGTCCGCCGGTATCCGATGCGCGCGGTGACGACGCACGCAGGTCCCGCCAGCGAGAGGCCGTCCGCGACTGATGCCTTGTGGTGGCCCTCAAGGCTGATGCTGAAAGTCGTCGGGACGTTCGCCGTCTGCAGCGACGTTGCATTCCACAGCGTCATTCTCTCGGTGATGTCCTGGACGGTTGCCCAGGTGTTGGAGGGCTGCGCCGCCTATGCGCAAGGCATGTATCCTTACGTGCTGGAGCCCGACGAGCTGCGCGGCCACCATCCGCCTGCCGTCATCGAGTTGCGAAGCCTCGAGAGCCGCGGCGACGCCGAGAATAGCAACATCGCATATCTGGAAAGCCGCGGGAATCGTCGGCAATGATGCGGTTATGGTCGCTGGCCGGATATCGGCGAAGCCGAGCGAATCTTGGGGCTGCGCAGGCGTCCGCCATGCCGGAAATGCTGCGCGCGCGCCGCTGGCCGCCATGGGCTTGCGCAGCGCTCCTGCTGATCGCCACCGGCGCAGCTACGCAAACCATTCCGACCGCTCCCGCCTCGCGCCCAATTCCCATCGCCGATCAGGAACCGATCACGCCCATTCCAGAGCCTACCGCGACCGATCCGCTCAAGCTTGCCCTCGGAGAGCGGTTGTTTGCGGACACCCGTCTGTCGAAAGACGGGAAGCTGGCGTGCTCCTCTTGTCATGACATCAATACCAATGGCGCCAGCCGCGATTCCGCGATGGTGAGACATGACGGTTCAAATGCTCCATTTGATACATTGACGATCTTCAACGCGGCGCTCAGCTTCCGCCTGAACTGGGAAGGCAATTACCGCACGCTCGAGTCGCAGGCCGAATCGTCCCTGGAGAATCCGGCCAATATGGCCACCAGCCTAGAGGACGTCGTCGCCAGGCTGAATGCCGATCCCAACATCGTGCGGCAATTTCGTGCCGCCTACGGCCGCGCGCCGGACCGCGCGTGCGTCCTCGACGCATTGGCGACCTTTGAGAAATCGCTGATTACGCCGGGAAGCCGTTTTGATCGCTGGCTTGCCGGAGATACGTCCGCATTGTCGGCCGCGGAGCTCGGCGGTTACGAGATATTCAAGTCGTTTGGCTGCATCTCCTGCCACCAGGGAGTCAATGTCGGCGGCAATCTGTTCCAGCGCCAGGGCATATTCCGTCCGCTGGTCCACGCGAAGCCCGATGTCGTCCGCGTGCCGAGCCTGCGCAATGTGGCGACGACGGCGCCCTATTTTCATGACGGCAGCGCGGCCACGCTCGAGGAGGCGGTGCGCAAGATGGCGGCAGCGCAGCTCGACCGCAGCTTGACGGATGACCAGGTAACCGCGCTCGTCGCGTTCCTGCAGACGCTGACCGGAAACTATCGTGGCATACCCGTCAAGGGAACGCCGCCGTGACGCCGCTTCGCGCCCTGGCGATCGTATTCGCGCTGGTCCTGCTGCTGACCTGGCTGTCGCTGCGCGCGATCAATCCGGAGGCCGAGCAGTTTGATCGCGCGCTCGCCGAGCTTGATCGTTTTGCGGCGCTGGACAGCTCGCTCTATCGCGACGTCTTCACCGCACGTGCCGGCACCTTGCGCAATTACGATCCGCTGGTCCGTGAGATCAATGCGCTGCACAAATCGCTCGACCGTTTGCGACAGTCAGCGGCGATCGATGCCGATACGAGCGAGGCGGTGGGCCTCCTCGAGGCGTCGCTTGCGCGGCAGGAGGAACTCGTCGAACGATTCAAGAGCGACAATGCGCTCCTGCACAATTCGCTGACGTTCTTCGAACGCTTCAGCCTTCACGCGACGTCGGCCGATCTCGGACCTTCGATCAGCGCCGCCGCGGCGGCGATGCTGCAGCTCACCCTCGACACGTCGGACAGCGCGGTGCGCGAGGTCAAGGATCGACTGGACAGCCTCGCTGATCAGGCACGTCCGTTCGACGGCGATGTCATCGGCCCATTGCTGGCGCATGGACGGCTGCTCCAGGGCCTGTTGCCCGCGGTCGACGGCGTGCTGAAGGAGATGCGGGCGATCCAGCCGAGGCTCGAGCAGGATCAGCTCCGCAACCTGCTCCTTGTGCGGCAAAACGAGTCGAGAACCACGGCGCGGGAGTTTCGCTGGCTGCTCTACGTGACATCGCTGGTCCTTGTCGCGTTCCTGGTGCACCTCGGCCTTCGCGTGCGTTCGCATGCCAGGGCGCTTGAACGCCGCGCCACGTTTGAGCACGTGATCGCGGGCATTTCGATGCGCTTCATCGACGTGCTGCCGGAGAACCTGGATGGCGAGATCGAACGGGCGCTCGCCGACTTGATGCTGTGCACCGGCTGCGACCGTACCTATGTGGTGTGGTCCGGGGCGCCCCCCCGGCTGTACGGCTGGTCGAGGGCGGGCAGGGACTTTCCACCCGGCTGGCCGGAAGGCGCGCCGGCACTTGCGGCTCGGTTCGCGCCCACGGTGGATGGCGTGGTCCACATCCCAAACGTCAATTCGTTGCCGGTCGGCGCAGACAGAAGGGCGTTGATGGATGTTGGCCTCGGTGCATGGGCCTGCGTGACGGGCGTCGACCAGGAGGGCACCAGCGTTGCGCTGGGGTTCGACACGATCGGTCGCCCCTGCCGGGTCACGGATACCGTCGAACTCAGTCTTTTGCGCATGGCGCTCGATATCATCATGTACGCCGTTGGGCGGCACGCGATGGAACGGGAACGATGGCGCCTCGAGGAGCGCCTGCAGCAGGCCCGCCGCATGGAGCGGATCGGTACGTTCACCAGCGGCATCGCCCATAACTTCAACAACATCCTGGGCGGGATCCTCGGCCATTCCGAAGTGATCGAGGAACAGCTCGGCCAGAACAACCGCTTCGCGCAGAATCTCCGTGCGATCCGCCGCGGGGCAGAGCGGGCGCGCGACCTGGTCGAGCAGATCCTCCTGTTCGGGCGGCACCGCGACGCGCGGCGCAGGCCGCTCAGCGCGCATAGCCTCGTGACGGAAGCGGTTTCGCTGCTGAATGTCTCGCTGCCCGGCAACGTCGATCTCGCGATCCGCGAGCCGCTGGCGACCGCCATCGTGTCCGGCGAGCCTGCGCAGTTGCAGCAGGTGATTCTCAATCTCTGCAACAACGCCGCGCAGGCGATCGGCGATCACGGCCGTGTCGAAATAGCGATGGATATCCGCGAAATCACCGAGCTTCGCTCGCTCAGTCACGACACGCTTCAGCCGGGCCGCTATGTCTGTATCGTGGTCACGGATACCGGCCGCGGCATGGACGATGCGACACTGGCGCGGATCTTCGAGCCGTTTTTCACCACCCGTTCCTCCGGAAACGGATTGGGACTGGCGACGGTGCGCGAGATCGTACATGAGCATGGCGGGGCGATGAACGTGCAGAGCGTTCCCGGCAAGGGCAGCCGCTTCGAGGTTTGGCTGCCTTGCGTGGCGATGGCCGCGCCGATTTCGGACATCAAGCCGGCGATGCTGCCGGTGGGAAAGGGCGAGACCGTGATGATGGTCACCAGCGATCAGGCGCGATTGCTGCGGGACGAGGAAACGCTGGCGGCGATCGGCTACGAGCCGGTTGGATTCGGCACGGCCGCCGCGGCGTGCGCCGCATGCAGCGCCAAGCCCGACCGGTTCGATGCGGCGATCGTCGGCTATTTCGGATCGGCGGCGGCGTCGCTGGAAGCGGCGGCGGCGCTGCATGCGGCGGCGCCACATCTTCCGATCGTGCTGGCGGCGAGATCGACCGAGGAGATCGGCGCCGACACTTTGGTGGCCGCCGGCATCAGCGACGTCGTGCATTGGCCGCTTGTCACTTCGGAAGTCGCGGCTGCGCTCAGCAATTGCGCGGCACGCAGGGAGCCGGAAGCAAAACCGCAGGTCCGCTCATTACGTGAGTCGCGTGCAGAACCCACGGACGCCGGCGCGGGCTCTTCATCGCTGTCGTCGCGGCTACGGCGTCCGATCGGCTCGCGGCGGCAGCCTCTTGCCAAGTCCTAGTCCTTCAACATATCGCGGACCAGCGGCACCACCTTGCGACCGTAGAGCTCGATGCTGCGCATGAGCTTTTCATGCGGCAACGGGCCGGCCGAGTATTTGAGCTGGAAGCGCGCGATGCCGAGTGCCTTGACGGTGGTGGCGATCTTTCGTGCGACCGTCTCCGGCGAACCGACATAGAGCGATCCGTGGTCGGCCTCGCGCACAAACTCGTCGCGGCCCATCGGCGGCCAGCCGCGTTCCCTGCCGATGCGGTCGCGCATGGTCTTGTAGTCGGCGAACAGCTCCTCGCGCGCCTGCTCATCGCTGTCGGCGACATAGCCCGGCGAATGTACCCCGATCGGCTTGACCGGGCGGCCGAGCTGCTTGAAGGCGCGGTGGTAGAGTTCGACATAGGGCGCGAACCGCTTGGGATCGCCGCCGATGATCGCGAGCATCAGCGGCAGGTCGTAACGCGCGGCGCGCACAACGGACTCCGGGCTGCCGCCGACGCCGATCCAGGTTTTCAGCCGGCCATGCTCGATCGGCGGAAACACGAGCTGGTTGTTCAGCGGGGCGCGCAGCTTGCCCTGCCAGGTCACCGGCTCCTGCTTCAACAATTCGACGAACAGGTCGAGCTTCTCCTCGAACAGTGCCTCGTACTGGTTGAGATCGAAGCCGAACAGGGGAAAGGACTCGGTGAACGAGCCGCGGCCAAGGATCACCTCGGCGCGGCCGTTCGAGGCCGCATCGACGGTCGCGAAGCGCTGGAAGACGCGGATCGGATCATCCGAGCTCAGCACCGTCACGGCGGAGCCGAGCCGGATTCGCCTGGTGCGCGCCGCGATCGCCGCCAGCACCACTTCGGGCGACGAGATCGCGAAGTCGGCGCGGTGGTGCTCGCCAAGGCCGATGAAATCGATCCCGATCTCGTCGGCCAGGACTGCTTCGTCAATGACATTGCGGATCACCTGCGCATGCGACAGCGGTGCGCCGGCGGCATCACGGGTGACGTCGCCAAAGGTATCGAGCCCAAATTCCAGCGATGTGGTCATTGTCATATTCCGGTTTGGCACGGCTTGGCGCAGCGCGCCGCGAGCTTCCAATCTTTAGAAAAGGGGAGGGCCGGCCCGGACGGGCAGGCAGTTGGCTTCACTGCGACATAGTGACTGGCCAGTGGCTGGCAAGGCCATGCGCCGAAACGCTTGGTTTCCGCTCTTGCTCTCCTGGCGGGGACCGATGACGTTGCGATCCGGTCTGCCGACGAGACCGTTCTGCTCGTTTCCGGTCCTGCGCATGGAAGAGCAGCGGCGTCACGGCCGCAAATTTGGACAGCCATTTCATTGACCAACACGGGCTTTCGCCGGATATTCGATGCAGCAGGTTGTGCTGCTCGGGGTTGCCGCATGAGAGCAAGAGACAGGAAAGTGGTGGGCGATATGCGCAAGCGCATGACCCGTCGCTGCGTCTCGGCGGCGACCGGAGCCTGTTGCTGATTCCCGCCTAGTTACCGACCTCAACCATGCATCAGACGGGAGAGCCGCAGCAGCGGCGAATGAGCACGCATGTCCAAAGCCTATGTCATCGAAGTTTCCAACCGGACCGCCGGCATCGTCGTGAGTGACGAGCGTGGCTTCAGGTTCTTCTCCTCCGAGCGCGCCTTCGACAGTCTCGAGGGCGGCCATTTCGGCTCGGCCCGCTCCGCGGAGCGCGCCGCACGGGCGCTGATCGAGCGGCGGCGCCGCCCCGACAATCGAACGGCATACTGACCGCACAGGAGTTCACCTCTCCCGCAAGCGGGAGAGGCGGCACAGCAATCTTTCAATGCGCGCCGCCGGCGGCGGCGCCCTTCGGCTTGCCGGTCAAGAGGATCGCGATGCCGGCGAGCACGAGCACGAAGCCCAGCACGGCGAATGTATCGCTATAGCCCATCACCAGCGCCTGGCGCTTGACGGTGTTGCCGAGCGCGATGATCGCCTGATGTCGCGCGGCTGCCGGATCGCTCATGCCGTGGGCCATGAAGTAGTTCGTCATTTCGGTGATGCGCTGGCGCACCTCCTCGCGTGCGAGGTCGACCGACTGGCCGATGATGTTGGAGTGGAACTGCTCGCGCTTGGTGGCGATGGTCGCAAGCAGCGCGGTGCCGATTGCGCCGCCGAGGTTGCGCATCATGTTGGAAATGCCGGAGGCCGCCGCCGCGTCCTGCGGCGCGACGCTGCCGAGGCTCACGGCGCTGAGCGGCGCCAGCATCAGGGCCTGGCCGATGGCGCGGATGATATTGGGAACGAAGAGCTGGTCGCCGGCATAGTTGAGCGACATCTGCGTGTTCATGAAACAGCTTGCCGCGAACAGCGCCATCCCGACGGCCGCGATGTAGCGGGCATCGAAGCGCTGCATCAGTCTCGGCACCAGCGGGATCAGGATGAGCTGCGGCAGGCCGGTCCACGCCAGCACCTGGCCGATCTGCTCGGCGTTGTAGAGCTGCACCTGGCCGAGATAGGCCGGCAGCAGATAGACCGAGCCGAACAGCGCAAAGCCGACGAACACCGCTGATAGCGTGCCGAAGCCGAAGCTGCGCTGGGCCAGCAGCCGCAGCCGGATCAACGGCTTCTCCACGACGAGTTCGATGATCACGAACAGCGACAGGCTGACCGCAGCGACGATCGCAAGCTTCACGATGAAGGGCGAGCCGAACCAGTCGTCCTTGTTGCCTTCCTCCAGCACTGTCTGCAGCGCGGAGAGGCCAATCGCCATGGTCGCGATCCCGAGCCAGTCGCCCTCGCGCAGCAGGCCGAGCTGCATCGGCTGCCGCTCCAGCGTGAAATAGAGCATGGTCACCATGACCGCGGTCGGCACCACGTTGACGAAGAAGATGGTCTGCCAGCCGTAGTTTTCGGTGAGATAGCCGCCGATGGTCGGGCCGATCGCCGGCGCAAAGGTCACGGCGATCGAGAACATCGCAAGCCCGATCGGCTGCTGCGCCTTGGGCAGCTTGGTGAACACCAGCGTGAACGCCATCGGGATCAGGACGCCGCCGAAAAAGCCCTGCAACGCCCGCATCGCGATCATCGACGGCAGGTCATGAGTGAAGGCACAAGCCACCGAGAACGCCGCGAACAGCGTAGCGTGAACGATCATGATGTTGCGGAACGAGAACACGCGGCTGAGATAGTCGGTCAGCGGGATCACCACGATCTCGCCGATCAGGTACGACGTCGAGATCCAGGAGCCGTTGTCGACGCCGGTGCCGATGCCGCCTTCGATGTTGAGCAGCGAGGCGTTGGTGATCTGGATGTTGAGGATCGCCATGAAGGCGCCGATCATCGCCGCGAGCACGGAAACCCACACCGTGGCGCTGGCCCGGTCCGGATTGACGGCCGCACGCGGCAGGGGGGCTGTGGCCGATAGTGTGAGGTCCGACATGGCATCACCTCTGGGCTATCGAAGTCGCGGGCTTCGGCGTTGCGACCGGCTGCTGTAGGGCGTCGCCGTGGGACTGCGTGTCGATCGTCGGGATCACCGACATGCCCGGGCGCAATTCGACGGGCGTCTGGTCGAGCACGATCTTCACGGGGATGCGCTGCACGACCTTGGTGAAGTTGCCGGTGGCGTTGTCAGGCGGCAGCAGTGCGAACTCCTGGCCGCTGGCGGGTGCGAGTGAATCGACGTGGCCGTGCACGACCTGGCCCGGGAACATGTCGACGGAGATGTCCGCCTTCTGTCCCTTGCGGACGTCGGTGAGCTGCGTCTCCTTGAAGTTCGCCACCACATAGGTGCCGGTCGCCGGCACCAGCGACATCAGTTGCGTGCCGGCCTGCACGAACTGGCCGACGCGCAGCGTGCGGTTGCCGACCACGCCGTCGATCGGCGCTGTGATCGTGGTGTAGCCAAGGTTCAGCTCGGCCTGCTGTTCGATCGCCTCGGCGCGCGCGGTCGCCGCCACCGCTTGCGTGATCTCCGCCTTCAGCAGTTCGACTTGCTTTCGCGCGGAAGCGAGGTTGGCGATGTCGCGCTGAACCGCGGCTTGCGCGCCGGCGTGGCGCGATTGCGCCTGTTGCGCGTTCTGCACGCTGCCATAGCCTGTGGTGGCGAGGTCGGTGTAGCGCTTGTTCTCCTGCGCGGCGAAGGTCTGCGTCGCGGTGTCGACGTCGAGCGTCGCCTTCGCGGCCTCGATCACCGCCTGCTGGACATCGAGTTGCGCATGCTTGCTGGCGACGGCGGCCCGCGCGGCCTCGACATCGGCTTTGGCCTGGTTCAGCGCCACCTTGAAATCACGTTCGTCGATCCGCGCCAGCATCTGGCCGGCCTTCACACGCTCATTGTCGCCGACCAGCACCGCGCTGAGATAGCCCGAGACCTTCGGCGCGATCGTGGTGTTGTCGGCTTTGACATAAGCGTCGTCGGTGGAGACGAGGAAGCGACCGACGGTCCAGTAGTCCCAGCCATACCAGGCGGCGCCGGACAGCGCGGCGATGGCGAGGCCGGTAAGAGCGATCCGCCGCAGCTTGCCCTTGATCGATGCCGAGGCAACGGGAGCGGGGACGACCGGCTCCGGCGCCGGCGCGAACCGCTGCACTTCGGCGGCGGATAGCGGGCGCTCGATCTCCAAGGACGCGGAATGCTCGTTCATGACGGCCCTCCTGACTTTCTATCCCCTTGCCAGGACTGGATAATTTCCATCGGATGGCGCGGGCTAATTAGGAAACTTGATGTTTTCCAAAATAAGCGCCATATTGGGTCTGTCAATGGAATGACAGGCGTCATCTTAAAGCATGGCTCAATGGCATGACGGTCACGACGAAGCAGGGCAGCGCAGACAAAGGCGGTGCGGCACTCGAGCGCCGCAGCCGGGGCAGGCCGCCGCTGCGCTCCGATGATGAGACGCGGACGGTGATCTACGAGGCCGCGCGGCGCGAATTTGCCGCCAGCGGCTTCGCGGCGACCAGCATGGATGACGTGGCGCGCCGCGCCGGCGTCTCGACGAAGACGCTCTACCGGCTGGTTTCCGGCAAAGAGGCCCTGTTCGAGGGGATGGTCGCGGACCGGATGGACCGGTTCATTTCGGGCGTACGGCTCCGCGCCTGCGACGGCAGCAACATCAGAGGTGCGCTACGCGAGGCTTGTCTTGCCTGCGCCGAACTTATCCTGGATGGCGAGGTGATTGCGCTGCAGCGCCTGGTCCTCGCCGACAGCGATAAATTCCCCGATATCGCGGAGACTTTCTACAAGAGTGCGATGCGGCGAACGGTGACGACGCTGGCAAATTGGTTGCGGACGCAACACGAGCGCGGCCTGATCACGCTTCGGGAGATCGATCCGGAGGAGGCGGCCGGCATGCTGCTTGGCATGATCGTCTTCGCGCCGCAGCGCGCCGTGTTGTTCGGTCGCCAAGCGCCGCCCGATCGTCCCGAACTCGAGCGCCGCGCTGAGGCCTGCGCGACCCTGTTCCTCGAAGGGTGTGCGGTCCGGCGCTGACCAGAGCATGATCCGGAAAAGTGGGTACCGGTTTTCCGAAAAAGATCATGCTCGAACAAAAAGATGGAGCGGGATGACGTTTCGAAGAATAATCATCCAGCTCTATCCGATCCTGTGGACGGCGTGTCCCAATCGGGTCCATGCGTGGAACTTCATCCGGGGTTCCCGGTTTGTCAGGGTTGGGGTCTGGCGTCTCGTCACGGCACGGACATGGCTCGCACAAATTTGGTTTGGACTTCGGTCCTGACAATTCTCCTCGTCGTCCCAGCGGGAACCCTTATGGCTCGCGACGATGGACGCTATTCCAACTCGCCACTCAAACCCTGGTTCGACAGCCTGAAGAGCAGGCTCGGGCCTTGCTGCTCGGATGCCGACGGCGTCGCGGTGGCCGATCCGGACTGGGAGTCCAAGGATGGGCACTACCGGGTCCGTCTGGAGGGGCAATGGATCATGGTGCCCGACGAAGCCGTGATCACCGAGCCGAACCGCGCCGGCCGGACCATGGTCTGGCCGATGAAGGGCACCACGGGAATCACGATCCGCTGCTTCATGCCGGGCAGCATGACGTAGAGGTTTTGTGCGCGTAGCCCGGGTGGAGCGAACGCGTAACCCGTGACGTCCGCATGCGTTCCGGGCCGGCCCCGGGTTACGCTGGCGCTTCACCCGAACTACGGCGCTTCGCCCACCCTACAATTTGCTAAAACGACTCCGCCCAGGGACGGAGGTCAAGCTCGTGGGTCCAGGCGCTGCGGTGCTGATGGTGCAGCACCCAATAGGCCTCGGCGATGGCGGCGATGTTGAGCAGGCCGTCCGGACCGCGCTCCTCTTTCAATTGTGGGAGAAAAGTCAGGAGCCGATCGCCCTCGATGCCGCCATCGATCACGACATGGCCGACATGGATGCCCTGAGGTCCGAATTCCCGCGCAATGCTCTGCGCCATCGCGCGCAGCGCGGCCTTGGCGGCGGCAAAGGGCGCGAAATGGGCCTTGCCGCGCAGCGAGCCGCTCGCTCCCGTGAACACCAGCGTGCCGCCGCCGCGCGACAGCAGCGCTGGGATTGCCGCCTGCGCCAGGTGAAAACCGCCGAGCGCATGCTCGCGCCAATGTGACTTGAACTGTTCCTCGCTCACCTTCAGGAAGGGCGCCCACCGGTTCGAGCCGGCATTGTGCACCGCCATCGCAAGCGGCGCGAGCTTTTGCGCCGCCGCGACGAAGCGCGCGACATCGGCGGGCTTGGAGACATCACCGACGACATGGGCGACCTTGGCGCCGGCGGCCGCGAGTTCCGTGGCGGTCGCCGCGAGCTTCTCGGCATTGCGGCCCGCGATTGCGACCGGGTATCCGCCTGCGGCGAACCGGCGAGCGATCGCCGCGCCCACCCCTTGCGACGCGCCGACGCCCGCGATCAGCACGCTGCCTTGCGCGGCCGTCGGTTCGAGAATGGATGGGCTAGCCATGCTGGATTCCCCGGCTTTGAATGACAGGCATAATACAAGCAGGGGCTGATATAGGCGGGGCTCTCGTCAATGCGAAGCTCTGGCGATCACCTTTTTGGGAAAGCTCCAGTCTGTAGGGGGCAAAGCGAAGCGTGCCCACCTTTTCTTGCTCTGATCGTGAATGGTGGGCACGCGGAGCCTGTCATCGGGCGCGCGTTCGCGCGACCCGTTGGCTTTGCCCACCCTACAAGTCGCTTGGCCTGCATAAAGCGTTTTCGAGCGAAGTGGATACCGGGTCGCGTTAAGAAAACACATCAAGACGAGAATCTAAAGCTTCGGTTCTCATTGGCCGTCATTGCGAGGAGCGAAGCGACGAAGCAATCCATGCCGCAGCCAGCGGAGAGATGGATTGCTTCGCTTCGCTCGCAATGACGGCCAATCAAAAATCGCAGCCCTACGCGTCCTCCGGCTTCTGCGGATTGCCGAGCTTGGCGAACAGCACCGCGAGGATGCATCCTGTGACGATGCCGAAGGTGAGATCCTTGAAGATCGTCAGTGCGAAGGTCGGGACCAGCACCACGCCGCTCCGCCAGTCCTTCACCAGCCGGACGAACTCCTCCTTCTCCGCCATGTACCAGCAGACCACGACCAGGACGCCGGCGAGAGCCGCGAGCGGGATGTAGCGCGCCAAGGGGGCGGCAACGAGCATGAACAGCAGGAGATAGACGGAATGCAGCATGCCGGAGAGCGGGCTGCGGCCGCCGGCGCGGATATTGGTCGCCGTGCGTGCGATGGTGCCGGTGACGCTGATGCCGCCGAACAAGGCGGAAGCAATGTTGGCAATGCCTTGTGCGACCAGCTCCATGTTGGAGCGGTGCTTGCGGCCGGTCATGCTGTCGGCGACTTTGGCCGAAAGCAGGCTTTCGACGCCGCCGAGCAGCGTGAACGAGAACGCCGCCGGCAAGACCTTCAGCAGGAGGTCGTATGAGAACTCCGGCACCTGCGGCGCCGGCAGGCTGTGAGGGATTTCACCGAAACGGGTACCGATGGTCTCGACCGGCAGTTGCAGCACCAGCGCCACGACCGAGGCGATCGCAATGGCGATGAGCATTCCCGGCCAGGTCGGCCGCCATTGCCGGAGCACGAAGATGATCGCGGCCGTGCCTGCGCCAATGCCGAGTGCGGCCCAGTTCAGGGTCGGAAGCGCATGGCCAAGCACGATCAGCTTGGCGAGGAGGGGGCCCGGTTCGGGCCCGGCAAGCGTCAGGCCGAACAGGTCCGTGATCTGGCTCGCAAAGATGGTCACCGCGATTCCGCAGGTAAAGCCGACGGTCACGGGATGCGGCATGTAACGGATCAGCGAGCCGAGACCGGTCGCGCCGACCAGGGTCAGCATCACGCCGGACACCAGCACCGTCAGCAACAGACCGTTCACGCCGAGCTGGGCGACGGTCGCCGCCACCAGCACGATGAAGGCGCCTGCCGGTCCGCCGATCTGAAACCGGCTTCCGCCGAGCGCCGAGACCAGGAAACCGCCGATGATGGCGGTGAAAAGGCCCCGTTCCGGCGTCACACCGGAGGCCACCGCGATCGCCATCGATAGCGGCAGCGCGACCACGGCCACGGTGAGACCGGCAACGGCATCCTGGCGGAGTTTGTCGGGGCTGTAGCCCTCGCCCAGGGTAGTCATGAGTTTCGGGCGATAGAGATGGGCCGTCGAAGAACCGTCGGGCATGCTGTCAACCAGGAGAAATGCGAGTTTCTTGAATGGAAACTAGCCGAATCGCGCACCGCAAGAAAATGCGCTCGATCAACAAACCTGCCCGGACAAATACGGGGTTGACCGCAATAGCTAGAGCGTTTGCGAGCGAAGTGGACACCGGTTCGCGTGAAGAAAACGCGTCAAAATAAGAATCTGGAGTTTCGGTTCTGATCCAATCAGAACCGAAACTGCCCTAGGATGCAATCTTTCGATATGCAGCCGTGGCGCGCCGGAGCAGCCGCTCTTTTTCCTTCTTGTCCAGCAGCTCGAGCGGTTTCCGCTGGCGGCCCGCGCGGCTCGTCTTGATGCGTCGTTGCAGCTCTGCCGCGAGCGCCCGCGCAGCCTCGGCGTCGTGCAGTTCGCCGAGAATCTGCTGTGCCTTGCGTAGCTGCTTCACGATCGCGCGCCACCGCGCAAAATCGTCCTTCGGCAGCACGTCTTCGGAGAACTCGATCGCGTAGCGCAGCCGTTTGCTGGCCAGGCGGACCCGGTGCTGCTTGCGGCCGCGCATTCCCTGCAGGCCGCGGCTCCTCTTGACGAGCTTTTCATGCCAGCCGGCGAGCCGGCGCGCGTGGTACTCGCAGGCCGGCGATGCCCGGAGCCGCATCAGGCGGTGGCCGCTCATATGAGACCAGGGACCATGGTTGACCCAATCGACGATATCCTTGAACCACCGGCGATAGCGGTCCGACGTCAGCGCCCGTCTCAACTGGCGCTGGCTCTCGGCCCGGGCTGTCCTGAACAGCCGTTCGCGCGGAGCGTTCCCGATCGCGACATCAAGGTCGCGCGTGGCGCCAAGATATCCGTTGAGCCATTTCAGCTCGGACTTCAGGCGCGTCCATTCGGGATCCTCAACCATGGGCCCAAAGAAAGCGATCGCCGCGCGCAAACGGGTCAGCGCCACGCGCGTCTGATGCACTGCAACGGTATCGCCATTACGGGCGCCGCGATGGTGAGCCTTGACATCTTGGAGGCAGGCGGAACCCACCAGACGAAACACGGTCGCGCAGGGCATTTCGCCGCTCAACTGCGCGCGGGCCCGCTTGGGGCGGGATATACGCGCCTTCGCGGACCTTTTCGATCGCTTCATATGTGGCTCACGTCCCGGATTCGGATCTACAGACTTCGCCCGACGGTTCCCTGCCTCGATCAAACGGTTTTTGGCGGCAGGCTGTCAAATAGGCATTGCGCCAGATCAAGCAGCAATGCGTCGCACCTGCGAAGACTGTCGCGCGGTGCGTTAGCCAGCCTCGCATCTAATCACATTCGTGCGAGCAACCTCGACCTTCGCGTGCGCGGTGCTGCTCTGCTTCGGCTGGTCTGAGCAACGCGGCGTCTCGCTGTCGATCGAGAGTGCCCAGGCGCGAGTCGGTCGTCCCTTGACCCCAATGAGCGTTGCGGTTTTGCACGCCGACAAAATCGGCGCGCTGCGTTGAGCTATTGTTGTTGCGGAAGATTCTTTTGCGCGTGCGCAGCTGGCAGAATTATGCCTTCTTCGAAGCGGTGTAGGATATTGCGCCCGCTTACCAGCTGCGGACGGAGGTGATCCAGAAGCCGGAGCAGATGTTCTGGCGCATCCGAACAACTACATTCAACCTTCAACGAGGCTCGAAGTATGACAGTCTCACTGTCAATTTTTTCGCCGGATTTCTGAAGCGCAGGAGTATATGATGACGGTCCTGCAAGTCGTCTGCTGTTGCCGTACCAACATGCAGAGATTTACGCCGATGTGCCGGTTCATCCCGTCGAGCAAAACCTTTTCCGGTTGAACCTTCATTGCTTCAACTCTGTGCGGGCAATCTCTCTGACCCGCGCAATGCGTGCCAACACCAAAAGACGTCGCAAAAATGGGGCAGAAAAAATGGAGGAAGCAATATGACGCAGACCACTGTGACAAAAGTTGCCATTGCGATCTCGACCTTCGCCTGTGCGGCGCTGCTTTCATTCAACTGGTCTGAACAGCGCGGCGTGACGCTGTCGGTCGAGAGCGCCCAGGCACGAGTCGGTCGCCCGTTGACGCCCGTGAGCGCTGCGGGTGTTGCGCGTCGGCAAACACGGCGGGCCGCATACGGTGCCGGTATGGCAGGCGCCGCGGCGGTCGGAACGGCTGCGGCAGTCGGAACGGCTGCGGCGGTCGGTGCCACCTCACCCGCCTGGGGATGGGGAGGCGGCCCTTACTACACAGGGACAGGCTACTATGGCGGTGGCCCCTACTATTCAGGCGCTTACGGTGCCCGTCCGATGTACTCGAACGCATTTGCGGGTCCGCGTCCGGTCGGCTGGCAGGGCGGTATGAGCAGCCAAGACCGCGACATGTATTTCCGAAATCTACGCGACTCCGGGTACGACAAGAAGAAGGACTTCAACGCAACCGGGAACATCGTGAATCAATAGCGTCTGATCTCTCGTCGTCCATCTTCGTCTTGCCCTCACCTCAGGCTGGGATGACAGCATCTTGGGGTGAGGCAGGTTGTTGAGGGCGTGGCGGTCGCCGTGCGCGTTGAGCGCTGTTTATAGACCGAGCGAGAGAGGCGGTTATTTGGAGTGAGGGGCTGCTGGCGTTCGATCTATCACGACCGGACGCCAGTATTTCGGCACGAGGGAAAGCCGGTCTCCGTGTTTCCGGTTCATGCTCTAACGCTCACGCTCACTTCTCGATCCAGGCGTCGCGAAAGCCGTCATTGACGCCGATCGCGGTGGTGATCAGGTTTTTCACCTTGCAGCGCGTGATGGTCGGAAACTGCAATTCCAGCATCCAGGCAACCGGCACGTCCTCGACCAGGATCTTCTGCGCCTTCTCGTAAATCTCCTTGCGCTTGGAGTCGGGCGTTGCGATCGCGCCTTCAGCGAACAGCTTGTCGATCTCGGGGTTGGAATATCCCTCGACATTGTTGAACATCTGGCCCTTGGCGATGGCGCTGGAGACGTAGTTGCGGCCGACGCCGAGCGCCGGATCGCCGTACTGATAGAGATAGGTGAAGGCGATGTCGTAGTCCCAATCGCTGATCTTCTGGTTGCCGCCGGGTACGTCGGTCGCGATCATCTCGATGTTCATGCCGACGTCGACCAGGTTCTGCTTCACGGCTTCGCCCCAGCGTTGCCAGGTCTCGCCATAGGCAAGCGGCAGCAGGCGCACCTTCTCGCCATTGTAGCCGGCCTCCTTCAACAGCGCCTTGGCCTTGGCCGGGTTGAAGTCGTATTTCGGCACGTCGTCGGTATAGAACTTGATGGCCGATGACGACGGGCCGGTTGCGACCTTGCCGAGCCCGTTCCAGATCACGTCCTTGGCGAAGTTGCGGTCGATCGCATACAGGATCGCCTGACGCACCTTCTTGTTCGCGGTTGGACCTTGGCGGTTGTTGAGCCACAGCCAGGCGAGCGGGCTGAAGAACTCCCAGCCGGCGCCGGTCACGCAGGTGTCCTTGAGCTTCGACAGGCGCGGCACGTCGAAATTCTCCACGGAGCCGCCGGGCAGCACGTCGATCTTTCCGGTCTCATACGCGACCGAACGCGCCGCGGCGTCGGGAATGATTTGCCAATAGATCTCATCGAGATAGGGCTTGCCCTTCTCGTGATAGTTCGGGTTCTTCACCAGACGGACGTAGGAGCCCTTCTTCCACTCCTTGAACATGAAGGGACCGGTGCCAACAGGCGCATTGTTATAGGGATTGGTCTTGAAGTCGGTGCCCGCATAGAGATGCTTCGGGATCATCGGCATCGAGCCGACCTCGAAAATGCCGAGGAACGGACCGAACGGCTCCTTGAGCGTGAACACCACGGTGAGGTCGTCGGGTGCCTCGACCTTCTCGACCTGCAACAAATTGTTGCGGGCGCGCGCATGGGTCTGCTTGAGCATGTCGATCGAGAACAGCACGTCGGTCGAGGTGAACGGCTTGCCGTCATGCCAAGTCACATCAGGCTTGAGCTTGAAGGTGTAGACTTTGGCGTCCGGGCTGACGGTCCAGCTTTCCGCGAGGCTGGGCAGCGGCTCCAGTTTCGGGCTGTAGCGCAACAATCCTTCGAAGATATTGCCCGATACCATCTGGGTCGGGCCGTTCTGGATCATCGCCAGCATCAGGCCGGGCGGTTCCGGCTGGATCACCGTGTTGATCACGCCTCCCATCCTTGGCGATTCCTGCGCCATCGCGGTGCCGACGCTTGCGGTGGCAAGGAGGAAAGCAAACAACAGCCGTTTGAACATGACCCGTCTTTCTCGCATCGGAACAACCGCAAATTCGCCGGGAACAGCGGCTTTCCGGCAAGGCTCACACACCCGCGATTGCCGCGGCAAGATGAAAGTCTCGACATCGTCAGCTTAAAAAATATACAGACACGAGCGCGCCATCCCCGTGAGGTCAGACGTGAGCACAGATACCCACATCATCCGCAGCGACAGTGTCACCGCGACGATCAAGGCCGCCGGAGCCGAACTCTGTTCGTTGAAGAATGCAGACGGTCTCGAGCTGTTGTGGCAGGCCGGCCCCGAATGGCCGCGACACGCGCCGTTGTTGTTTCCGATCGTCGGGCGGCTGAAGAATGATGAGCTGCGCCACAAGGGCAAGACCTACCCGATGACGCAACACGGCTTCGCGCGCGATCAGCGGTTTGAATGGGTCTCGCGCGAGGCCGCATCCTGCAAGCTGGCGCTGGTCGACAACGACGCGACCCGCGCCCGCTATCCCTTCGCCTTCCGCCTGGAGGTGACCTATACGGCGCAGGGCGCCGATCTGGAGGTGCTGTTCGAGATCGCCAACCCCGGTGATGAGACGGTGCCGGCCTCGCTCGGAGGACACCCCGCCTTCAAGTGGCCGCTGCTTCCGGGACTGGCGAAGGAGGCCTACACGCTGAGCTTCTCGCATGACGAGCCCGCGCCGATCCGCCGGCTCGAGGGCGGTCTGATGCGGCCGGATGCGCAGCCATCTCCGATCAAAGGGAAGGTACTCGCATTGTCGGAGCGGCTGTTCGACGATGACGCTGTGATCCTCGATCATCTCGCCAGCACTTCGGTGCGCTATGCCGCCGATCGCGGGCCGTCGATCGAAATTTCGTGGGACGGCTTTCGCGAACTCGGCATCTGGTCAAAGCCCGGCGGCGCGCCGTTCCTGTGCATCGAGCCGTGGCACGGCTTTGCCAGCCCGGTGGATTTCGACGGCGAGTTCACAGGCAAGCCCGGCCTGATGCAGATCGCGCCCGGCGCGAGCCGATCGCTGAGCTACCGAATTCGCAGCGCTGCAGCCGCGTAGATTCCATGGGGCGGTGAGCGCGCCCTTTCCGGTAGGTTTGGGTTTCCACACTCGAACCATCGGAGAGTCTGATGCAAGCATCGACCAAGAGCACGCCCACCGCCGGCCATTGTGGCACGATT
>NZ_JBVAPG010000539.1:0-384 GCF_055413685.1 Bradyrhizobium sp. LeoA1Lang
GTCCCCGTCCGGCGAGACCGGCCGATCCAGTCGCCCAGCGGCGCCGGGGCGAGAGCCGCGCGGCCGCGCCGTCCCGGCTACCCGCCATCGCGGGCAGGACGCAGCCCCGAGCCCACACAAGAGCTCGCCATCACGCGGCGCTTTGCGTCCGAGCTTTGCGTTCGTTTCACCCTCTCATTGAGCGGAGGGCGCAGGGAAAGCCGGGTGCTGGTTGCACCCGTGGGTCCCCTGCAACAAAAAGCACGGGGGGAGGACCACCAGGTCAAACCCAGCAATCCGGCTGTCCCTGCGCGATGGTGTTAAGGCTTACTTCGTGCTCTCCCCGGTGACCCGGCTTTATTTCCACCCTCAAATACCCCCCGCACTTTTTAGCGCGAAAAAAAT
>NZ_JBVAPG010000540.1:0-384 GCF_055413685.1 Bradyrhizobium sp. LeoA1Lang
CCCCCCCCCCCCCCCCACCACCCCCCCCCCACCACCCCCCCCCCCCACCCCCCCCACACCGTGAAGCTACCGGGCACGACCTAGAACTACCACCACCGCTACACACTTGACCTCCCCTACGCACTGCCGATCTGCATCGATCTCGGCGGCGGCGTCAAGACCGTCGACACGCCGGCCTCCGGCACGCCGCAGGACGGCATCGCCAACACCGACGGCTTCGGCGACATGCAGCAGTCCAACCTCTAACAGGAGATCGGCATAGCACACGTCTGAACTCCCTACACTCTCTTCCACCGGGTAAGGCTGGTGCTGCTGGGGCGCGTTGGGGTGGCGGGGGGGGTGGGGGGGGGGGGGGGGTGGGGGGGGGGGGTGTGGGGGGGGGTG
>NZ_JBVAPG010000541.1:0-379 GCF_055413685.1 Bradyrhizobium sp. LeoA1Lang
CCTTGCCCTCGCTTGCGGCGACTCGGGTGGGGTGGGTTGAGCGATAGCGCGCGGGCTTGAAGCGCGTGGGGACGAGGGGGAGGTAGGTGCGGGTGGTCGGGATCGGGTAGTCGGCGGTGTGGGGAGTGGGGAGGTTCAGCGGCAGGCCGGGGCAGGGGTCGCGTGCGGCGCGGGGGTGGGGGTGGTCGGGCGGGGCGCGGGTGGGTCCGCGGCGTGTTCGGCCGCGGGGGCGAGCGTCGCGGTCGGCGGTGCGTGGTGCGGGTGGGGGGGTTTCGTAGTCGGGTGGTCGGTGGGCGGGTCGCGGGCTGTGGCGGATGCGGGCGCGCTGCTGTGGGGAGGGTCGGGTGTGACGGGGCGCTGGCGGTCGCGGGCGCGGTCG
>NZ_JBVAPG010000542.1:0-378 GCF_055413685.1 Bradyrhizobium sp. LeoA1Lang
AGGACAAGCTGTTCTACAACCGCTATCTTGTCGACGTCGGTCATCCTCACATCAAAGTACGCGCACATACGAAGCCGTCCCCACAGCTGCTTGCACTCTTGAAGGTCTGCCCGGCGCGCTGCTATGAGCTCAACCACAAGGGGCAGGTCGAGGTCACCGTCGACGGCTGCATCGAATGCGGCACCTGCCGTGTCATCGGCGAACCCACTGGCGACATCGAATGGAGCTATCCGCGTGGCGGATATGGCGTCTTATTCAAGTTTGGATGAGGGCTGAACGGCAGGCCGCGTGTCATCGCCAAGAAGCACGGCCCAAGATTGGTCCACGAGCGACCTGATCAATTCGCTGCGACGATGCCGGCACACGGCAGCTGGGGCG
>NZ_JBVAPG010000543.1:0-374 GCF_055413685.1 Bradyrhizobium sp. LeoA1Lang
TCCGTCCTAATCTTCGTCACGGTCATGGCGGGTCCAAGCTCCTCTATGAGCGGTGATCTTCGCAATCACCGGACTTACCATGACCGCTTCAGCCTCTCAGCTTTTGCAGAACCTTCCGCACACTACCCGGACCGGTGCGCGCGGCCGTCGGCGCGGCTGCAGGACGCAGTGTCGAGGGCCCTTCCCCCTGAGACGAGGAAGGCCCGCGGCAGGCCCACCGCAAAATGATGTCCCAACTGCGCCTTCTAAGGGGGATGTCCCGATCGCTGTTGAACTACGTCGGGCCGACGTTGCCGGAATGAATGTTACGCGGCCCTTGTGACATGGGCAACGGGCTTGATCGTCATGGGATTGTGGTGAGCTTGAAGGGCCGC
>NZ_JBVAPG010000544.1:0-369 GCF_055413685.1 Bradyrhizobium sp. LeoA1Lang
AACACATCGATGCCTACGTCAACGCGTACAACGACAAAGCCGAGCCCTTCGTCTGGACCAAGAAAAAGGTCCGTCAACGCCGCTTCACAGGGCGCCGTATCACTCAGCTCTGATTCCGGGTACTAGATCGCCAAGAGACGGTGTGCGAGATCCGTACGGGGCCCTCCAGCCGTGACGGTGTGCGTATTTCACATGATGTGTTCGATCTACTGATGCGGATCGAGGGCGAAGCCGTGCTCGGGGGGAGCTATGGCGGAATCTGGGTGATGACGGCCTGAGAAGGGCGGCGTATCGAGGCGGGTAACCAGCCAGCCAGAACCTCACATGGGATGGTTCGTGTCAAGGCCATCAATCGCAATGCATCAGCAG
>NZ_JBVAPG010000545.1:0-369 GCF_055413685.1 Bradyrhizobium sp. LeoA1Lang
GCGGCGAAATAAAACCCGAGCCCGAATCAAATGGATGTTCACAACCGACAAAGCTCGCGCCAAACTCGGCCGCGCCTATCCAGCCACCCCCAAAGAGTCAAAATCACTGTGATAGACCACTAGTTCCCAGCATTAACTTTCGGAGGGTACCACCCCCTTAAAACAGTCGTACCTGCCTTATCTGGTAGCGCTTGATCGCAAGGAAGAAACACGACATCAGCTACGCCTGCTTTGGGTATCGTATGAGCTATGGCCGAAATTGGGTGATGGGGCTGATCAGGCGGCGCGGTTAGCTGGCGTCGTCGATTCTGCGACGCCGTCGGTAAATTTGACGCCGGCAATGACCCTTGGCAACTGATTTTCGCCCTT
>NZ_JBVAPG010000546.1:0-368 GCF_055413685.1 Bradyrhizobium sp. LeoA1Lang
CAACCTCGGCTCGCACAAGGGCAAGGCCGTACGTCGCGCCATCCGTGCCGCCGGTGCACGGTTGTTCTTCCTACCGAAATACTCACCCGATCTGAACCCGATCGAGCAGTTCTTCGCCAAACTCAAGCATTGGCTTCGCAAAGCCGCAAAGCGGACCACCGAGGCCGTCTACGATGCCATTGGTCCGATTCTCGACACCGTCACGCCCGCCGAGTGCTCAAGATCAAACCTAATCTCATCGCGCTCTAGCATTACAGTTGTTTTTTTAGTGGGTTTCTGAATCCATGGGCAACCATGATTCGAAGATCGTGGACGCAGGCAGCGTCGATTGAGGAGACGCTTGCGTTGTGGGCGGCGTCGCTTCGGGA
>NZ_JBVAPG010000547.1:0-367 GCF_055413685.1 Bradyrhizobium sp. LeoA1Lang
TGCTGATGCATTGCGATTGATGGCCTTGACACGAACCATCCCATGTGAGGTTCTGGCTGGCTGGTTACCCGCCTCGATACGCCGCCCTTCTCAGGCCGTCATCACCCAGATTCCGCCATAGCTCCCCGGCCTCCGACAAGGAGGCGAAGCATGAACATACGTTATCGGGTCGAATTGAGCCAAGCCGAGCGGGACGAACTGACGGCGATGCTCGGCGGCGGCAAACATGCCGCCCGCAAGCTCAAACGGGCGCAGATTTTGCTGGCGGCCGATGCCGGCAGCTGCGACGCAGAGATTGTCCGAACCGTCCGGGTCAGCCTTTCCACCGTCGGCCGGACCAAGCGCCGCTTCGTGGAAGGCAATCTGG
>NZ_JBVAPG010000548.1:0-360 GCF_055413685.1 Bradyrhizobium sp. LeoA1Lang
AAACGTCGGCGGCAGATCTCTCCATGGGCTGCCCGTGCGGGCGATCCACAGCACGGCCTCGAGGAACAAACGATTGTCACCCCCTGTGCGACCGGGATCGGTCGGCTTGCCCAAACAAAGCGGCTCCATCTTCGCCCACTGGGCATCCGTCAAAACGAATCGGTGCATGCCAAGCTCCTTTCGGAGCTTGAATCACGGACATTCCAATCTGTGAATCCTGAATCTCAACAGGCCCTAACATTACAGTTGTTTTTTTAGTGGGTTTCTGAATCCATGGGCAACCATGATTCGAAGATCGTGGACGCAGGCAGCGTCGATTGAGGAGACGCTTGCGTTGTGGGCGGCGTCGCTTCGGGAGAT
>NZ_JBVAPG010000054.1:0-51768 GCF_055413685.1 Bradyrhizobium sp. LeoA1Lang
GGGGCCCGGTCGTCGCGCTGCGCTACGCATGGCTCCGCGCGCCGCCCTCTCACCGCAAAAACCCAACCCAACCCTGTTCGCTGAGAGCCTTGACTCACAAAGCCCCATATGAGGGTGGGCAAAGCGAAGCGTGCCCACCTTTCTTGCACCGACCGTAAATGGTGGGCACGCTCCGCTTTGCCCACTCTACGCACCTCATTCCCGCCGCAGCGCCAGAATCTTCTCCGCGGCGCGCAGATGCGGCTTGTCCAACATCTTGCCATCCATCTTCGCCACGCCGGACGGATTGCCCGCGAATGCGGCGACAACGCGCTCTGACCACGCGATCTCCTCATCGGTCGGCATGAAGGCGGCATTGACGACGTCGACATGCTTTGGATGGATCACCGCCTTCGCCAGGAAACCATCCTGCCGCGCCGTGATGCATTCCTCACGCAGCGCCTCGAGATCGTTGATGTCGGTCGCGATTGTATCGATGGCGACCACGCCGGCGGCGGCCGCGCTGATCAGGCAGAGATCGCGCGCCAGCCAGAACGGGCTATGAAAGCGGCCGTTGGTGCGGTTGCGCGAGGCCCCGAGCGAGGCGGCGAGGTCTTCGGCGCCCCACATCATGCCCCACAGCCGCGGGCTCATATTCTCGAAGTCGAGCAGTTTCAGCACCGCGCGCGCCGTCTCGGTCGCAACCGTCACGATGCGCGTCGAACCTTGCGCGATGCCGGATGCCGCCTCGAACGCATCAAGGTAAAGCGCGAGCTTGTTGACGTCGGCGGCCCCGGCACATTTCGGCAGGACGACGCCGTCGGGTTTCCGCGGCATGATAGCCGCGAGATCGCCTAGCGTCATGTCGGTATCGAGCGCGTTGACGCGGACATACATCTTCTGATCGGGATTGCGCGAATTCAGCATCTCGCGCGTGATGCCGCGCGCCGCCACTTTCTGCTCCGGCGCAATGGAATCTTCGAGATCGAGGATCAGCGCGTCGGCGGCCGTTTTCTTCGCGCTTTCGAATTTCCGGACACTGTCACCGGGAACGAACAGGAACGATCGCATTGCCTCACGCCTTCGGTTTGCAGAGCATCAGCCCCGTACGGCGACAGCTCGCCACCACCTCGCCGCGCTGGTTGGTCATGATGTGCTCGAATTCCACGAGCCCCTGGGTCGGCCGCGACTTGCTTGGGCGCTTCGAGACGATCTTGGTGTGCGCCCGCAGCGTATCGCCATGAAACACCGGCTTGGGAAACTTCACATCCGTCATGCCCAAATTGCCGACCGTGGTACCGAGCGTCGTATCATAGACGCTCATGCCGATCATGATGCCGAGCGTATAGAGGCTGTTGAACAGCCGCTGGCCATATTCGGTCTTCTCGGCGAAATGGGCATCGAGATGCAGCGGCTGCGGGTTCATGGTCAACAGACTGAACATCGTATTGTCCATCTCGGTCACGGTCCGGCTGAATTCATGATGGAATTCCTGCCCGACCTCAAACTCCTCGAAATATAGTCCAGCCATCAGCGTCCCCGATAGTTTGGCGTTCGCTTCTCGATGAACGCGTTCAACCCTTCCTGACAATCTTCCGTCGTCGCGACAAGCGAAAAACTCTCGGCCGCGTTCTCGATCGCGCGGCGGTAGTCCGCATCCACCGCACGCATGAAGGCATCGCGGCCGATCTTCATCACGATCGGCGACTTGGCGGCGAGCTTTCGGGCGACCTCGCGGGCGCGATCGAGCGCGGTCCCCTTCGGCACGACTTCGCTCAAAAGGCCCATGCGGAACGCGGTTGCCGCATCAAAGGGCTCGCCGAGAAACAGTGGCCCGAACGCCTGGTGCTTTCCGACCAGCCGCGGCAAATGCACGAAGTGCAGCGCCGGTATCAGCCCGACATCGATCTCCGGATAGCCGAAGGTCGAAGCGTCGCCGGCAATGATCATGTCACAGGATATGGCAATGGTCATGCCGCCGGCCCGCGCGGCACCATCGATAGCCGCAATCGTCGGCTTGCCCATCCGGTACTGGATGTCGTTGAGGGCGAAGTAGAGGCGCTCGAGAAAGCCCTTGGTCTCGATCGCCGGCTTGCCGCGCACGATGTCGAGATCGAGTCCGGCACAAAATACCTTGTGAGCACTGCCGATGATCACGGCGCGCACGGCTGCATCGTCCTTGGCTGTCTGCAATGCGGCCAGCAGCGCATCGATCAGGGACAGGCTCAGCGCGTTGACCGGCGGGCGATCCAGCACGATCTCGGCAATACCGTCGGCAACCGAGTAGCGGACGAGTTTGCTCATGATGCACCACCTCCATTTGGCCGCCACTGGCGCACCGCACCGGCTCCGATCAACTCATCGATGGCCGCACTGTCGAAGCCAGCCTCTGTCAGGACCTCGACGCTGTCCTGACCGATATCCGGCGCGGGACACAAATCGTCCTCTGAACGACTTGCGATCCCCGGCGTTCGCGGCGTGTAGACCGGGCCGACGCCGGGCGTGTCCTGGCAGACCGCGGCTTCGGTCGCCTCGACGTGAGCATTCCTCAACCATTCGCCGGGATTGTGGATGCGTTCCGCGATGATATCGGCCGCATGCAGGCGCGTCAGCCACGCCTCGGCCGTTTGGGTCAAGAAGACCTCCCGTAGCTGCGGGATCAGCGCGTCGGCTGAATCCGCACGCCTGGCGAAATCGGCAAAGCGCGGATCGGTGGCGAGGTCGTCGCGTCCGATCGCTGTGCATAGGCGTTTGTACTGCGCTTCGTTCACCAGCGTCACCATCATCCAGCCGTCCTTGGCCTGGTAGGTGCCTGCGGGAACGTTGAGCGCGCGCGGTGCGCCACCCTCCAGAATGAACTCAGCAACCTTGTGGCCCAGCAGCGCCGCCGTCGACTGGCAGAGATTAACGTCGATCCAGCGCCCCGTACCCACGATCGCCCGCGCGAACAGCGTGGTGGCGATGGCCTGGAAGGCATAGACGCCGGTGACGATGTCGGAGATCGTCGTGCCGACCCGATGCGGCACCCCGTCCGTGCCGGCATTGACCGAGACCAGACCCGAAAAGGCCTGCGCCACGGAATCCGACCCGGGACGTTTCGCGTAAGGCCCGGTTTGCCCGAAGCCGCTGACCGAGAGATAGACCAGGCCAGGATTGTCGCGTGACAGCGATTCATAACCAAGCCCGAGCCGTGCGGCCACGCCGGGCCGGAAGCCTTCGATCAGGACGTCGGCGTCCTTTGCCAGCTTCTGGGCAATCGTGATCCCATCCTTGTGCTTCAGATCGAGGCACAGGCTGCGCTTGCCGCGGTTATAGACCGCCGACAGCGTGGTGTGGTTGCCATAGGTCGTCCCGAGATAGCGCGACCAGTCGCCCTCAGGCGGCTCGACCTTGATGACATCGGCGCCATAGACGCCGAGCAGCATCGCGCAATAGGGCGACGCAATGCCCTGTCCGAAATCGAGCACGCGAAGGCCGCGATAGGGCGCCTCGTGTGTCGGCGCCAGCCTGCTTTCAACCGCCATTCATCCTCCCCATGGGGGCCGAAGGCTACAGCGCCAGATAGCGCCGCCGAATGTTGTCGTTGGCCTTCAGCTCTTCGATGGGAGATGTGTAGACGATTTGGCCCTTGTCGATAACCGTCGCGTGGCTCGCAAGGCCAAGGCAAAAATGCATGTTTTGCTCGGCGATCAACACCGTGGCGCCGGTCGCGCGAAGCTGCCGCAACAGTTCGCCTATTCGTTGCACGATGATCGGTGCCAGCCCCTCGCTCGGCTCGTCCAGGAGCAGCAGCGCCGGATTGCCCATCAGCGTCCGCGCAATCGCCAGCATCTGCTGTTCGCCGCCGGACAGCCGTCCCGCGATCCGATAGCGCAGCGGCTCGAGCGATGGGAACACGTCATAGATGCGCCGGATCGACCATTCGTCCTCGCCATTCGGCCCCTTCTTCTGGCCGATGACGAGATTGTCTTCCACGGTGTGCTCCGGGAAGATCTGGCGGTCCTCCGGGACAAAGCCGAGCCCGGCACGGGCGATGCGATGCGGCCTCATCCCGGAGACGGTCCTGCCGTTCAGCGTCACCTTGCCGCGACGCGCCGGCGCGAGTCCCATGATCGCCTTCATAGTGGTGGACTTGCCGGCCCCGTTGCGGCCAAGCAGCGCCATGGTCTCGCCCTGCCGCACCGAGAGGCCGACGCCGAACAAGATCTGGCTGGTGCCATAGTAGACGTCGAGGTCCTCGACCTGCACGACTGGCAAAGCGCTCATGTCACGGCCTCGGCATGTTCCTCGGTGCCCAGATAGGCTTCGATCACCGCCTCGTTGCGCCTGATGGCATCAGGTGTGCCAGTCGCAAGGATGCGGCCGTAGCAGAGCACGACGATCCTGGGCGCGATCTTGAACACGATGTCCATGTCGTGCTCGATAAAGACGACCGTGATCTTCTGCGCCTCCCATAGCTCCCGGACCTTGTCGATCATCCGCCAGCGCTCTTCAGTGCCCATGCCGGCGGTCGGCTCATCCAGCAGCAGCACCTTTGGATCGAGCACCAGCGCCAGCGCGATATCCAGCAGTTTCTGGTCGCCATGCGACAGTGTCGCGGCGGTGCGGTGGCGCTTGTTGGCAAGGCCGAGCAATTCCATCACGTGCTCGGCACGATCCCGCGTTTCGGCAAGCGGGAAGCGCCGGTGCAGCACGGTCGAGCGGCGCTGATCCGCGCAGACGGCGGCGAGCATGGTCTCCTGCACTGTCAGCGACGGGAAGATGCTGGCAACCTGGAACGCCCGCCCGATACCGTGCCGCACGATGTCGGGCGGCGACTTGCCGGCGAGATCGACACCATCGAGCAGGACCTCGCCGGAGTCCGGCCTGAGCGCGCCTGTGATCAGGTTGAAGAATGTGCTCTTGCCGGCACCATTCGGACCGATCACGGCCGTCAGCGAGCCATCGGCAAAATCCAGCGAAACGTTGTCCGTCGCTTTCACGCCGCCGAACGACTTTGAGAGGCCGCGAATATCCAGCATGGCTAGCCGCGCTCCCCTGGCCCGTCGCGCCGCTGCGTATACCACTCGAGCACATAGTCCATCAGCCCCTTGCGCAGACCGATGGCGAAGAACAGGATCACGGCGCCGAGCACGATGCCATGATATTCCGTGTAGCGGGTGACGGTATCGTTGAGGATCAGCAACAGCACCGTGCCGACCATCGGCCCCAGGAACGTGGTGACGCCGCCAAGCATGTTGATGAAGATGCCCTCGCCCGAAATCGTCCAGTAGGCGAATTCGGGATAGGCGCCGGAGACGAACAGCGCCATGACCATGCCGCCGGTGGAGGCAAACAGCGCCGCCAGCACGAAGATCGTCAGCTTGGCGCGCCAGACATCGATGCCGATAAAGCTCGCGCGCCGCGCATTGTCGCGGATCATGCGCAGCGTATAGCCGAACGGCGATTGCGCGATCTGGCGCATCAAGAGCAGGCCGAGCACCAGCAGCGCACAGCTCGTGATGTAGAGATGCACATGATTGGCAAGATCGATACCGAGGAACGCCGGGCGTGGGATGCCGCCGCGCAAGCCCTGATCGCCGCCGGTCAGCGACGCCCAGGTGAGGATCGTCGAGTGGATCAGCATCTGGAACGCCAGCGTGACGAACGCGAAATAGATCTCCTTCAGCCGGACGCAGATCGCCCCGATGGTTGCAGCGAAGACAGCGGTGATCGCGAGCGTCGCCACAAAGGCCACCGGTATCGGCACGGCGGTGCGCTGCATCAGCAGGCCGAAGCCATAGGCGCCGAGCCCGAAGAACATGCCGTGCCCGAACGAGATCATGCCGGTGTAGCCGACAAGCAGGTTGAGCGAAGTCGCGAACAGGCCGAAAGCCGAGCAGCGGATCACGAAATCGAGCAGCGCCTTGCTGCCGAAGAAGAACGGCAGTGCTGCCAGTACAGCAAAAGCGACCAGTGCGATCAGAATGTCGCGATAACGCGAGCGGAACGAGCGCGTTTCGATGCTTGGCGCACCCAAGGTTTCCGACGCGCGACCAGCCTGCAGCTCGGTCATGCGACCTCCTTGCCGAACAGGCCGGTCGGCCGCGACACCAGGACGATCACCATGAACAGGTACATCAAGCCTTCGGTGAACAGGGGAAAGCCGAGCGAGCCGAACGAGCGGATCAGGCCGATGAGCAATGCCCCGATCAGCGCGCCCAGGATCGAGCCCATGCCGCCGATCACAGTAACGATGAAGGATTCGATCAGCACCGAAAAGCCCATCCCCGGCGTCAGCGAACGCACCGGCGCCGCCAGCGCCCCGGCAAGCCCGGCGAGCATGCCACCGAGCGCGAACACGCCGCCATAGAGCAGGCCGGTATTGATGCCGAGTGCGGACACCATGCCCGGATTGTGGGCGGCCGCGCGGATCACCTTGCCGATCCGGGTGCGGGCAAGCCCAAGGCCGAGCACCAAGGCGGCGGCCAGCGCGACCCCGATCAGCAGCAGGTAATAGGGCGGCACGACGCCACCTGCGATGAACAGCGGCGGCACCTGGAACGCCGACGGCATACCCATCGACTTGAATTCAGGCCCCCACACCATGCGTACGACATCGTCGAAGATCAGCACGAAGGCGTAGCAGACCAGCAATTGCATCAGCACGTCGGCGCCATAGACGCGGCTCATGAACACGCGCTCGAAGATCAGGCCGAGAATCGCCGTACCTACCGCGCCGCACAGCATCGCCAGCGCAAAGCTGTCAGAGAATTGGTAAGCCGTCATCGCGAAATAGGCGCCGAACATATAGAAGGCACCGTGGCTGAAATTGACCACCTTGAGCACGCCGAAGATCAGCGTCAGCCCGACGGCGACGAGAAACAGCAGCATACCGATGATGAGGCCGCTGGTGGTTTGCGTCACCAGACAGGCCGGACTGGCGAGGCAGCCAGCGAGCGCGTCTATATCCAAGGCAGCATTTCCATCAGAGCGCACCGAGACCACCGGCGCGCAAACTTAAGCGATGCGTGAGTGGAAGCGGCCCGCCCGCCTCCACTCTAGAGACCTGTCAGGTGTAGCCCTTGCTCTTCTTCCACTCGGCTTCGAGCTCGAAGATGGTCTTCCAATCGCCGGCCTTCACTTCCGGCACATAGGGTTCCTGCGGGATCGTGGTGCCCCAACCGATGGCGTAGCCAACCAGCGTGTTGTCCTCCGCGCGCATCGTCACGGTGCCGTCGGCGCCGAACGGGCACTTGATCGTCAGCCCGCGCAACGCTTCCGCCACCTTCTTGCCGTCGGTGGAGTTGGCTTTTTTGACGGCTTCAGTGAGCAGCATCACCGCGGTCGCGTTCTGCCACGACCAGTTGGTGGGATACTCATTGTACTTCGCCCGATATGCGTCGCCCCACGCGGCATTCTCCGGCGTCTTCGGGAACGTCTTGATGTAGCGGTTGCCGGAATGAATGCCTTTCGGCAGGTTTTTCACCACCGTGAGCGCGGTGTAGTCAGCCATGTTGACGGCGAAGACTTCCATCTGCGTGAACAGCGCGTAGATGTTGGCCTGGTCGATATAGGACGTCAGATCGCCGCCCCACAGGCAGGTATACAGCGCCTGCGGCTTGGCCTGCAGGATCTTCGTCACCACTTCGGTGTAGTCAGGCTGGAACAGCTTTGGCCAGGACTCGCTGATGATCTCGACATCGGGCGCAAAGCGCTTGAGATAGAGCGCGAATTCGCCTGTCGTATCGCGGCCATAGGCATAATCCGGCGAGCAGGTCGCCCATTTCTTCAAGCCCTTGGCCTTCGCGATCGCAGCCGCATAGCTGCCGCCGACGATGGAATCGTGAATGCCCTGCCGGACGCAGCGGAACGCGTTGGGAATGTGCTGCTTCGGATCGGCCGTCAGCGACGAGGCTTCCGAGCAGGTATGGATGCAGAGCACGCCGAGGTCGCGCGCCACTTCGTGCACTGCGAACGATCCGGACGAGGCCTCGCCGTCGAACAGCATCTCGCAGCCGTCGGTGTTGACGAGTTCGCGCGCGACGCGGGCTGCTTCCTGCGGCTGGCCCTTGGAGTCGCGGATCACCATCTCGATCTGCCGGCCGGCCAGGCCGCCCGCGGCGTTGACCTTCTCGACCTCCAGCAGCACGGCGTTGCGCGAGGAGGTGCCGAGCTGCGCAACGCGGCCCGACAGAATCGTCGGCATGCCGATCTTGATGGTCTTGGCCTGCGCGCGCGCCACCCATGGCGCAGCTGATATCACCGCACCGGCGCCCATCAGCGCCAGAGTCGCACGGCGGCCGATGCCCGGTTGACGGGTTCTCTTCATTCTCCCCTCCCAGTCGGGTTGTCGTTCCCTATTCCCTTGCCGGAGATCATCTCGTCTCCGTGGACACAAGGATTTCAGAGCAAGGGGGGTGACGTCAAGCCAAAGATGAATTACGAGTCATAGTTCATCCGGGAAGGAAACGAGGCCGAAACGGTCCTTTGAGCGGCAGATGATCAACCTATCGAGCTTCATCGCCTTTCATGCCAAGCGGACGCCTGATCGGTGTGCGCTGAAATATCGCGACGTTGACATTTCCTACGGCAAATTCGACGAGCGCATCCGCCGGGTGGCCGGCTGGCTCGCCTCCCGCGGCATCGCTCCCGGTGACGTCGTCGCGGTTCTGATGAAGAACAGCGCTGCCTTTCTCGAACTGGTGTTTGCGATCAGCCACATCGGCGCGGTGTTCCTGCCGATCAATTATCGCCTCTCCGTCGATGAGGTCGGCTACATCGTCGACAATTCCGGCGCGCGCATCCTGATCGCGGACGAAGAACTCGACGCGATCACGGCGGTTCATGCGCCGATCGTGCTGCTCGATGAGGCCGCGCAATCGACCGCAACGCGGCTCGCAGGCGATATCGCGCCCGCGCCGATGCATGTCCGCCGACCGCAGGACCTGATGCGGCTGATGTACACGTCAGGCACCACCGACCGCCCCAAGGGCGTGATGCTCAGTTACGAGAACATGTACTGGAAGTCGGCCGACCAGTCGCTGGTGCTCGGCCTCAATGCGGATACCCGCCTCCTTGTCGTCGGCCCGCTCTACCACGTCGGCGCGCTCGATCTGCCTGGAATCGCGGTGCTCTGGCACGGCGGAATGCTCTCGGTCCATCGTGAGTTCAGGCCCGAACAGGCACTCGCTGCGATCGAAGCGGAGAAGCTGAACGCGGCGTGGTTTGCCCCTGTGATGACCACCGCGATCCTCACCTGCCCCACTCGCGACCGCTACGATGTTTCCAGTCTGCAATGGGCGATCGGCGGCGGCGAGAAAACGCCGGAGGTGCGCATCCGCGCCTTCTCCGACTACTTCAGGAATGCCCGCTACATCGACGCCTATGGTCTGACCGAGAGCGTCGGCGGTGACACCTTCATGGAGCCGGGCCGCGAGATCGATAAGATCGGCTCGACCGGCCGTGCCATCGCCCATGTCGAAATTGAGATCCGTGACGATCGAGGCGATCGGCTTCCGCCCGGCGAGAACGGCGAGATCTGCCTGCGCGGACCGAAGATCACGAAAGGATACTGGCGGGACCCGGAGAAGACCGCCGCCGCCTTCTTCGGCGACTGGTTCCGCACCGGCGATGTCGGCTATCTCGACGAGGAGGGCTTCCTTTATCTCACCGACCGCAAGAAGGATTTGATCATTTCCGGCGGCGAGAACATCGCCTCCTCCGAGGTGGAGCGCGTCATCTATGAGATGCCCGAGGTTCGCGAGGTCGCCGTCATCGGCCTGCGCGATGAGCGCTGGGGCGAGAAGCCGGTCGCGATCGTCGTGCTGGCGGAAGGAGCTGCGCTGGATCTTCCCGCCCTCACCGACCACTGCCGCGCGCGGCTCGCCGGCTTCAAGGTGCCGAAACAACTGATCATCCGCGACAGCCTGCCGCGCAATCCTTCCGGCAAGGTACTCAAGCGTGTGCTGCGCGCCGAACTGGAGACCGCTACATGACCCAAGCACCGCACGCTGCGCCCATCAAGATCACCAAGCTGAACCGGGTCGAGCGCAACGCCTGGACCAAGCAAAAGATCTTCGACGCGGCGACCAAGGTGGTCGGCAAATATGGCTACGCCGAAGCCTCCGTTGCCCGCATCACCGAGGAAGCCGGCGTCGCGCAAGGCACCTTCTACAATCATTTCGAGAGCCGCCAGGAACTGCTCGAGCAGCTACTGCCGAAGATCGGACTGGACATGGTGCGCTTCATCTATGCGCGTACCGGCACTGAGCAGACGGCGCGGGAGGAGATCGAGCGCTTCAGTGCCTTCTTCGATTTCATCCTCGAAGTGCCGGAATTCCTGCGCATCCTCAACGAAGCCGAGTTCTTTGCGCCGATCGGCTACCAGAAACATTTCGACAATATCTCAACCGCCTATGTACGCATCCTCGGCCGCGCGCGCCAAGCCGGAGAGATCATCGATTTCAGCGACGAGGAATTCGAGGCGATCGTGCAGATGCTGATGGGCGCGCGCGGCTATCTCAGCCGCCGCTATTCCTACGCCGGCGGCAAGGTCACTGCCCCGCCTGATCATGTGATTTCCGCCTATCGGAAGCTCGTCACCCGAGGGCTGTTCAACAGAGCAAGTGAGGATGACGGTCATGAGCGCTGACGGCCTCGTTCTCGTCACCGGCGGCAGCCGCGGCATCGGCGCCGCCACCGCCACGCTGCTTGCCGACCAGGGCCAGCGCGTCGTCATCGTCGACATCGCGCCGGAACCGCTGGTGGGGACGGATGCGATCCTCTGGCCGGCCCCCTTCGATGTTGCGAGCGAAGCGACGGTCACAGCCGGCGTTGCCGACATCGAGGCCGCGCACGGTCCGATCACCGGCCTCGTCAATGCCGCCGGCGTGTTCGGCAAGATGCATCGGATCGAGCGCGTGCGGATGGAGCAATGGGACCGCGAGGTCAATATCGACCTGCGCGGCACCTTTATGGTCGCCCGCAGCGTCGGCGTACGGATGGCCGCGCGGCGAAATGGCGCGATCGTCAATGTCGCCTCCGTCGCCGGCATGACCTCCGGTCCGATTCACGCCTATACCGCGGCGAAGGCCGGCGTCATCCAGATCACGCAGACGCTTGCAGCCGAGTGGGGCCGGGCCGGCGTGCGCGTCAACGCCGTGTCGCCGGGCTTTACCCGCACGGCGATGCTGGAAGCCGGTATCGCCTCGGGCGCGCTCGACAAGGAACTGCTGTCGCGGCCATCAGCCATGAACCGGCTAGTCGAGCCGTTCGAAGTGGCGGAGGCGATCGCCTGGCTGCTTTCACCAAGGAGCAGCGGCGTCACCGGCATCAACCTGCCGATCGATGCCGGCTTTATCGCCGGCAGCACGTGGGCCGCCTATGGCGGGCTGCCGGAAGCGCCGGAAGCATGAGGACAAGAGCATGAACATCGAAATGCCGCGCAAGAAACTCGACCTGGCTTCCGCCATCGCTGAAGGCGACATCCGCGTGCTGCTGATGGTGCTGGTGCACATGACCGGCGACGAGCGCTGGCTGGAACCGCCGTACAAGCCCAAGCGCGACGTGCGCCTGATCCCCGATCCGGATGCCGGCGTGCCGAAGGAAATCCAGGACGAGATCCGCGCCGCAGTCCTGAAGCTCTATGAGCACGGCGAGCCGAAACCTGTCATCACCGATCCCGGCAACGAGTTGATGCTGAAGATGATGAGTGCGACGCTCGGCGAGAACGTCGCACCGGAATATGCACCGCTGATGCGTGAGGAAATGGGCTTCATCCCGCGTGACGCGCGCTGGGCCAAACGTCCATCGAACGAGAAGCTCGCGGAGCAGCACGTCCTGATCGTCGGCGCCGGCGTGTGTGCGATTGCGCTCGGCGTCGCGCTGGACCGGCTCGGCATCCCCTACACCATCGTCGAGAAAGAGGACGAGATCGGCGGCACCTGGTACGTCAACCGCTATCCCGGTTGCGGCGTCGATACGCCGAACCACTCCTACTCCTTCTCTTTCGGCGAACGAAACCAGTGGACGCGCTATTTCGCGCCGCGCCAGGAACTGCTCGACTATCTCTTGAAAGTGGTGCGCGAACACGGCATCCGACGCCATGTTCGTCTCAACACCGAGCTGATTGCGTCCCGCTGGGACGAGAACAAGCGGCGCTGGATTTCGACTCTCAAGACCGAGACCGGCGAAGAGACCTTCGAGTCGACGGCTCTGGTCAGCGCCATCGGCCAGCTCAACGACCCAGCCCCGGCTCGCTTCAAGGGCGAGGAAAACTTCCAGGGCCTCGCCGTGCATTCGGCGCTCTGGTCCGACGATATCAATCTCGACGGCAAGCGCGTCGCTGTGATCGGTACCGGGGCCACGGCGATGCAACTCGTGCCCGCGATCGCCGACCGCGTATCGTCGGTCACGGTCTATCAGCGCACCGCGCAATGGGCGCGGCCGGTCAAGGGCTACTCCGACCCCATCACCGAAGGCGCGCGATGGCTGCTCGCGTACCTGCCCTTCTATGTGCAGTGGTACCGCTTCAACATGTTCTGGCGCTATGGCGACGGCCTGCTGCCGTTCCTGCGCAAGGATCCGAACTGGCCGCATCCGGCACGCGCCGTCAACAAGGGCAACGACCGGCATCGGCAGGAGCTGACGGATTTCATCCTGTCCGAGCTCAAGGATCGCCCCGACCTGATCGAAAAATGCGTGCCGACCTATCCGCCTTATGGCAAGCGCATCCTGCTCGACAACAACTGGTTCAAGACGCTGACCAAACCGAACGTCGAGCTGGTCACCGACCCAGTCGGTCATTTTACGCGCGAGGGCATCGTCACGGCGGATGGCAAGCAGCGCGCGCACGATATCATCGTCGTCTCCACCGGCTTCAGGGTTTCGGAGATGGCGGCGCGGCTCAACATCACTGGGCGCGGCGGCAACAATCTCAGGAACGTATGGGCCAACGACAACCCGACAGCCTATCTCGGTTTGACCGTGCCAAACTTCCCAAACCTGTTCTTGATGCTTGGCCCCAACTCAGGACCTGCGCATGGCGGCAGCGTGATTTTCCAGTCGGAATGCCAGAGCCGCTACATCTCGGCTTGCCTGGTCGAGATGATCGAGAAAGGCATCGCCGCCATCGATGTCAGTCAGGAAGCGCATGATCAATATGTCCGCAAGGTCGATGCCGAACACGAGCAGTTGATCTGGACCCATCCGGGCATGACGACCTATTATCGCAACAGCCGGGGCCGCGTATTTTCGGCCATGCCCTGGCGCTTCGTCGACTATTGGGCGATGACCCATGATCCCGATCTGAGCCAGTATCGACAAACGAAACGTGCAGACGCCTGAGCGCCACCACGATCAGGGAGGGCCAAGCATGGAAAGGCCGCGCGTACGCATCTACACCGACTACAAGAGCCCTTACGCCTTCGTGGCCAACAAGCGCCTGTTCGAGCTCGAAGAACAGCATGGCGTCGAGCTGGAGTGGCTGCCCTATACGCTGCGGATCCCGGAATTCATGGGGACGGTGGAAGAGCGCACCCCGCATTTCTGGCGCAAGGTGCGTTACGCCTACATGGACGCCCGGCGTTTCGCCAACGCGCAAGGCCTGACGATGAAGGGACCGCGGCGGATCTACGACGCGTTCTATTCCAGCGCCGGCATGCTATTCGCCCAGCGCCATGGGCTGTTCCGGCCGTATCACGACACGGTCTTTCGCCGGTTTTGGAACCATGATCTGGAGATCGACGAACTATCTGATATCGCTGGCGTGATCGCCTCGATCGGTGGCCGGGCGAAGGATTTCGAGGAATATGTTCATGGGCCCGCGCGAGCAGAGCACGATCGGATCATCGAGGAAGCGGAGGCACTTGGTGTGTTCGGCGTCCCGACCATGGTGTTCAATGGTGAGCTGTTCTGGGGCGGCGATCGCATCGACATGCTGATCGAGCGCATCAAGGAGCCGGCCTCCATCGCAACAGCGCTTGGCAGCCGACATAGGAAATGATCCTGCGCTTCATGGTTCCCTCGCCTCGGGGAACCGCGACTTCACTTGACAGTCTCCAATATCTGCCGCAGCATTTTGCTGATGCACCTGTCGGGGTGCTGGAGCTTGGCTCCCGGCCTCGCAGGGATTGCCGACCGATCATGTGGTCGGGCGGCAAGCAGAGGATACGGACAGATGTCCGTCGGGCCACTCTTGGAGAGGAGCATGACGCCACCGGGACAGTCCTGTGACCTTGCTCAGCGGCAAGGTCTCGGCGCAGTTGAGGTGAACAGCAGCTGCTAGCCGCGTTGCGCCGTCGACAATCTGAACATATCCACCGGATGGAAGCGCAAAGGCCACGCGCTTTACGATCCAGAGTTATCCTGGTGTCTACCAGAATCCTTCGCTAAAACGAAGATGCAGGGCCCCGCGATGCTCCAATGCACCGGGGCCCATTAATTTGCAGCCAAATGCACCCAGCAACCGGTGCGCTCGAGTAACGGCTGCAAAACGTCGCGGTCGGTCATGACTCCCTCTATTCCTCGCGCAACGGCCGGAAAAACTCGCGCACCTCCCGCACGTACAACTCGGGCTGCTCGAAGGCGGCGAAGTGACCGCCCTTTGGCATCTCGCTCCAATGGCGGATATTGGTGTAGCTCGCCTCCATCCACTTTCGAACCGGCGTGACGATCTCCTTGGGAAAGACGGCGACGCCGGTCGGCACGGTGACCTTGTGCACGGTTCGCCGTTTCGATCCGAAGCTTTCCCAATAGAGCCGCGCCGAGGAAGCCGCTGTGGCGGGCACCCAATACAGCATGACATTGTCGAGCAGTTCGTCGCGGGACAGGATGTTCTCGGGATGCCCGTCGCAGTCGGTCCAGGCCCAGAATTTCTCGAGGATCCACGCGGCCTGACCGCTCGGTGAATCCGTGAGCCCATAGCCGAGCGTTTGCGGCCGGGTCGACTGCTGCTTGGAATAGCCGGAATCCCAGTCAGCGTAATATTTGATACCGCTCAGCGCCCGCGTCTCTTCCGGCGTCGGCTGTCCCTCGACATTGGGCCGCGTCGCCATCGCGAGCGTGATATGAATGCCCGCGCAATGCGCAGCGTCTTGCGCGCCCAGCGCGGTCGTGACGGCCGAGCCCCAATCACCGCCTTGCGCGCCGTATCGCGCATAGCCAAGGCGCTCCATCAGCGCGGCCCAGGCCGAGGCAATGCGATCGACGCCCCAGCCGGTTGTGCGCGGCTTGGCGGAGAAGCCGAAGCCCGGCAATGACGGACAGATCACGTGAAACGCGTCGGCCGCACGGCCACCGTGCGCCGTCGGGTCGGTGAGCGGTTCGATCACCTTGTGGAATTCGACCACCGATCCCGGCCAGCCATGGGTGATGATCAGCGGCAACGCGTTCGCATGCGGCGAGCGGATATGCAGGAAATGGATGCCAAGCCCGTCGATCTCGGTCGTGAATTGCGCAAAGCGATTGAGGCGCGCTTCGCGGCTGCGCCAATCATATTCGTCGGCCCAGTAGCGGCAGACCTCCTGGATCCACTTCAGCGGAGCGCCCTGGCTCCAGTCTTCGACCAGTTCGGCCTCGGGCCACCGCGTCCGGCGGAGCCTCGATTTGAGATCCTCGAGCACATCGTCACCGACCGATATCCGATAGGATTGTATCGCTGTGCTCATGGCCTGCTCCTCCAAACGACACGCTCAATATCGGAGAAAAAGCAGGCTATGCGCAAGTCACACGGACAGGCCGCGGCCCTCCCTCAGCGATTGCGCTTCCGGATCCGGGCAGATGATCTCGACGCGGCATCCCGCGCCCGGGTGGATCGTCAGCCGGAAGCCGTGCAGCTTGACGATCGCAGCCACCAGATTGAGGCCGAGGCCGACGCCAGGCGTGTTGCGCATCTTGTCGGACCGATAGAACCGTCGCAGCACCGCGTCGCGCTCCTCTGCCGTGATCCCGCTGCCGGTATCGACAATGCGGATCACGGTTTCATTGGCGTTGCGCAACAGTTCGATGTCGACCTTGCCGCCTTCCGGCGTGAACTTGATGGCGTTGTCGACGAGATTGGTGACGGCCTCGATCAACAGGTCCCGGTCGCCGCGTACGTTGAGCTCGTGCTCGGCGTGGACAGTCAGCGCGATATTCTTGTTCTCCGCGATCGGCTCGTAGATGTCGCAGACCTCCCGCAACATCTCATGCAGCGGCACGATGCCGAAGCCGGCCGACCGCCGGCTGTTCTCGATCTCGGCAAGCCGCAGCAGCGCGGTGATGATCGTCAGCGACTGATCGATCCCTGCGATCGCCTTGTCCGCGACCGTCTGAAGCTGCTCCAGCGACGTTGCATGGGTGCGGCCGCGCTCGAGCGTCAGTCTTGCGCGCGTCAGCGGCGTCCTGAGATCGTGGGCGATATCGTTGCCGACGCCGGCCAGCGCGTTGATCATCGTTTCCATCTCGTCGAGCATGCCGTTGACGATGACCGCGAGCTTCGAGAACGGCTCGCTGCCCTCGCTATGTGGCAGCCGTTCACGCAGATCGCCCGCGATAATGCGCTGAACGCGCTGGTTGACCTCCTCGACCTGCCGCTGCGCCCGCACGCTCAGCCAGGCACCGGCCAGAAGACAGATGATGAATGCCGGCAACAATCCGAACGCGAGCGCTTCGCCGACGACATGGGAGATTTCCTTGGTCTCATCGACATTGCGTGCAATCACCAGGACGTTGCCGTTTGGCATGCGCTTTGCGATGGCGCGAACTGAGTGATCGTGATTCGGCGGGTCCACCTTCGCCGCCGTGACGCTCTGCGCCGGGGCGTCGATCTTGAGACCGGCCGGAAGACGCTCCATGTTGCCGGCCAACCTCCGCCCGTCCGATCCAAACACCCCTGCAAACTGAACGCCGCGCGAATCCTGCCGCAGATGATCTTCGATCGCGTTGAGCTGGCGCTCCATCGGCAGCGTCGCCATGAAGGCGATCTGACGGCTGAGCATGCGGTCGGTCCGCTCGATCAGATAATTGTCGATCTTCACATAGATGAAACCGAACAGCGCGATCATGAAGACGGCAAGGACGCCGGCCACCGCAAGTGCCCAGCGAAAGCTGTTCGACCGAATGAATTGCCACTGGCCCATCGCGTTCGGATGTCTCTGCATGACGTCAACGGCCATCGATCGGAGCCCGCGCAATATCTCAGGAGGCCGCACGAAGAATGAAGCCGGCACCTCGGACATTCTGGATCATCGGAGTCTCGTCCGGCCCGTCCACCTTGTGGCGCAAGCGGCCCATATGCACGTCGACCAGGTTTGTCGCCGGGACGAATTTGTAGTTCCAGACTTCTTCGAGCAGCATGGCGCGCGTCAGCAACTGGTCGCTGCGCCGCATCATGTATTCGAGCAGGCGAAATTCGCGCGGCAACAGATCGATCACCCGCTCGCCGCGCTTGGCGCTACGCTCGATCAGGTCGAGTTCGAGCTGCCCCACGCGCAGCAAGGTCTCGCGCGATTCCATCGGCCGGCGCAGCAGCGCCTCTATCCGCGCGATCAGTTCCACGACCGCGAAAGGCTTGGTGAGATAATCATCGCCGCCCATGCGCAGGCCCCGCACCCGGTCATCCACCGCGCCGAGCGCACTTAGCACCAGCACCGGCGTGCGAACCTGCTCCTTCCGCAAGGTCTCGATCACGCTGAGCCCATCCATTCCGGGCAACAGGCGGTCGACAATCATGGCGTCAGGCCTCAGGTTGCGCGCCTTGTCGAGGCCTTCTCGACCATTGGCCGACCATTCGACCTCGAACCCGCGTTCGGCGAGTTCGGCCGTGATCTCCTCGGCGGTCTCGCCGTCATCTTCGATCAAGAGCACTTTCGTCATCAATCCGTTCTCGACAACCACCATGCCGGAGGCCCAACTGCCAACCGGGCCGCCAGGAACCGGGCGACGCCGCCAGCCCACTTCAAGTCAGGGAGTGCGCCCGCTCAGCGGCCGCCTGGTCACCGCCCTGGAGGGCAAGCGCGGTGGGGCCGCTCTTCAACCAACATAGGCTTGGCGGCGGAACCACGCCATTAAATTGCATTTTAGGGAGGGAATTTGCTGCCGATCCGGGCGGACCGGTGGAGAGATATCAGGAAACAGCCTGGGTCCTGAGAGTCACGCGGTTGCCGTCGGCCAGGTCGACCGACGGATTGAGGATCACTCTGTCGCCCGCCTTGACACCGCTGTTGATCTCCACTTGCTGGCCGAGGTCACGCACGACATTGACCTTGTGCAGGTGCACCACCCCGTTCTCGACCACGGCGACCTGCAGGCCGCCTTGATTGAAGATGATCGCATCCGCAGACACTTTGAAGCTCGGCGTCTTGCGCGGGATGCGCAGTTCAATCGTGCAGTAGATGCCGGGCGTAAGGGCACCGTCCGGGTTCGGGATATCGATCTCGGTCAACAGCGTTCGCGAACCCGGTTGCAGCGCATCGGCGATCCGCGTCACCTTGCCGGGGAAGGTGCGGTCGGGCAGTTCCGGAACGTGCACGATGGCATCGATCCCCGCACGCACTCCGAACGCCGCATCCTGCGGAACAAACACCTGGGTACGGATGACATTGCTCTGCATGATCGTGAACATGAACGTGCCGCTGGTCGCATCCGCCTGCAGCAGGCTGCCGACATCGACATTGCGCTGGGTGATCACCCCGTCAAAGGGGGCAACGACGTGCTGGTAGATCTTCTGCTGATGCAACACTTGCACCTGCGCTTCCTCAGCGACCACATTGGCCTGCGCGACCGAGACCGCGGCCTCCTGCGCCTTCAACGTCTGGGAGTCGATCGTTCCCTGCTGCGCGGTGAGCCAGCCCTTCTCCACCAGCGGCTTATCGCGGTCCCACGTCACCTTGGCCAGTTCCCTGTTGGCCTGCGCCTGCTGCAGCGCCGACCTGAGCTGCCCGAGCGTCGCCTCGGCCTGCGCGATTTGATGGTCGAGTTCCGGCGCAACGATCTCCGCCAGCAATTGCCCTTCCTTGACATGATCACCGATATCAACCTCGCGCTTGGCGATATAGCCGCTGGCGCGCGCGAAGATGTTGGCCGAGGCAAAAGCCGAGGTGGTTGCCGGCAGGTTCACGACGTCGATCCCGTCGCTGGGCTCGACGGTCGCCACACGAACGCCCGGGACGAGATCGCGACGTTGCTCGGCGGTGGCCATAGTCTGGCGGTACTGTGCGTAGTGGCTCCAGGCTCCGGACGCCAGCGCGACCGCTCCGATCACCCCCAGGGCCACGCCCGCAGTCCGGCCAATCCAGCGCCTCGAACGGCCATGCCGCACCGGCGCCGGATCGCGCTCACGATCCACCTCGGGCGTCGGCTCAACTTTCAAAGGCCGATTGAAATTCATTCCAGCACCTCGTCGAAAACGCCATGATGTTTCTTGCCGTCGTTACCCTTACGCAGCATGGCAAACAGATAGGGTACCACCAGCAACGTCGTCGGCGTCGCAAACAGCAAGCCGCCGATCACCGCGCGCGCAAGCGCGGCATTCTGCTCTTCGCCGGCGGCTCCGATCGCCATCGGGATCATGCCTACGATCATTGCGGCCGCGGTCATCAGCACCGGCCGGATTCTGGTATGCCCGGCCTCGATCGCGGCCTCGAAGGCAGTCTTTCCGGCGAGCTGCTGCTCGCGGGCGAAAGTCACCAGCAGGATCGAGTTGGCTGACGCCACACCCACCGCCATGATCGCTCCCATCAGCGACGGCACGTTCAAGGTCGTGCCGGTCACGAACAGCATGGTGAGGATGCCGCAGAGCGTCGCGGGCAAGGCCAGGATGACGACGAAGGGATCACCGAAGTTCTGATAGTTCACCACCATCAGCATGTAGACAAAGACCGCGGCAAACAGCAGGCCGATGCCGAGATTGATGAACGAGCTGTTCATGCTGTCGATCTGGCCGATCACCTGGATCGAATTGCCGGGCTTGAGCTGCTTCTGCAGATCCCCGACAATATGGCTGATCTGGCTCGCGACGCTGCCGAGGTCACGGCCTTGCGTGCTGGCATAGATCTCGTAGACCGGCTGAATATTGGCCTGGTTGGCGTTGGTCGGGACGCTGCCGCGTCTGAACGTGGCGACGTTGCTGAGCAGGCCGGGCACGGGTGTGTCGGTCAGCGACGCCAGCGACGTCGAAACCGGCGTGTTGCCGAGATCGCTGACGGACGAAATCCTGCTCTCGGGCGTCTGTACTGCGAAGTAGTATGGAATGCCGGAACTGGGGTCGGTCCAGAAGTTCGGCTGCACCTGCTCGGACGAACTCAGGCTGACATTGAGATTGGTGGCGATCGTGTTGGCGTTCAGGCCGAGTTGGGCCGCGCGGGTGCGATCGATATCGGCATAGAACGCGGGCGCGTTCACTTCCTGCTGCAGATGCGCATCCACCACGCCGGGGATATCGGCGAGACGCTGCCGCAGTTCCTGTGCGACGCGCAGATTATTGTCCTTGTCGTAGCCGACCGTGCGGACGTCGATCTGCGCCGGCAGTCCGAAATTGAGGATCTGCGTCACGATATCCGCCGCCTGGAAGTAGAACGTGTCCTCCGGGAAGGCCTTGGGCAACTCCTCGCGCAGCTTACGCACATAGTCGGCGGTCGGCGCGTGACCCTCCTTGAGCGCCACCAGGATCACGCCGTCATTGACGCCGATGGTCGAGCCGTCGCTGAAGGCGAGATTATACGGCCGTGCCGGCAGTCCGATATTATCGACGATCAGCTCGCGCTGATCGGCCGGAATGACTTCGCGGATCTTGTTCTCGACCTGCTGAAAGATACGTTCCGTCCCCTCGATCCTGGTCCCGGCCGGCGCACGGACATGAAGCTGGATCTGTCCGCCATCGATCGCCGGAAAGAAGTCGCGGCCGACCATCGGAAACATCGCGCCGCCCAGCAGCAAGACAAGTCCCATGCCGATCGGGATGATGAAGCGATGCTCCAGCAATCCGGTAAGCCAGCGCGAATAGGCATGGCGTATGGCCTCAAAGCCGCGTTCGAACGCGGCATGGAAGCGGGCGAACAAGCCGGCCGTAACCGCCCCCGGCTCGCCGTGATGTTCGCCCTTAAGCAGAAGGCCGATCACGATCGGCGTCAGCGTTCGGGAAAGCCCGTAGGACGCCAGCATCGCAAACACGACGGCAAGCCCGAGCGGCGTGAACAGGTACTTTGCCGGCCCATCCAGGAACACCACGGAGGTGAAGACGCAGCTAATCGCAAGCGTCGAGACCAAGGTCGGCACGGCAATGCCTGCGGCGCCGTGCAGCGTCGCCTGCGGCAGCGGCATCCCCTCCTCGGTAAGCAGCCGATGGGTGTTCTCGATCGTAACCGTCGAGTCGTCCACGAGAATGCCGACCGCGAGCGCCAGTCCGCCGAGCGTCATCGTGTTCAAGGTTTCGCCGAGGAAATAAAGCACGATCAGCGAAGCCAGGATCGAGAGCGGGATCGAGATCATGACCACCACGGTCGAGCGCCACGATCCAAGGAACAGCAGGATCATCAGCGCCGTCAGCGCCGCGGCGATCGCGCCCTCGCGCAGCACGCCCGTGACCGACTCCTTCACGAACACCGACTGATCGAACAGTTCATTGATCTGCATGCCCGCAGGTGCCGCGGCACGCGCGGTCTGCAACGCCTGGTGAACGGCATTGACCACGGAGAGCGTGGAGGCATTGCCGTTCTTGATGATGCTGAGCAGCACCGAGCGCCGGCCGTTCTGCCGCACGACATTCTGCTGCACCAGCCAACCGTCATGCACCTGTCCGACATCCTTGACGAACACCGTCGCGCCGTTCACCACCTTGATCGGAATGTTGTTGAGGTCGTCGATGCTCGGCGGCGTCGCATTGGTGCGGATGGCATATTGCGTCTTGCCGAACTTCGCCGTGCCTGCCGGCAATGTCAGGTTCTGGGTGTTGACGGCGTTCACCACGTCGAGCGGCGTCAATCCCTTGGCGAGCAGCTTTTCCGGATCGATGTCGACCATGATCTGGCGGTACTTGCCGCCCGCCGGCGTCGGCAGCGTGATGCCGGGGATCGGCGCCAATTGCTGACGGATACGATAGATGCCGTAGTCGTAGAGCTGCTGCTCACTGAGCGTGTCGGAACTCAGGCTGATCTGCAGCACCGGAACGCTTGAGGCATTGAACTGCACCACCACCGGCGGCTGGATCCCCGGCGGCATCAACGCACGGATCGAGTTGGTCGCGGCTACAATCTGGGAAATCGCGAGGTCGAGATTGACGTCGGGCTGGAAGTAGATCTTCTGCACCGACAGCCCCGCCATGGTCTGGGCTTCGATGTTTCGGATGCCGTTGACGTTGGAGCTGATCGAATACTGGCTGTAGGTGGTGACGCGCTGCTCCATCTCGGGCGTGCTCAGCCCGGTGTAGCTCCAGATCACCGTCACCACGGGGATGTTGATTTCCGGAAAGATGTCCGTCGGCATCTTGTAGCTGACGACGGCACCCAGAAACAGGATCAGCGCAGCGACCACATAGAATGTATGTGGAAACCGCAGAGCGAAGCGAACGATACCCATAATCGGTCCTTAACCGCGCGCCGCCCTGCTGGTCCTTACGCAACCCGGCAGCGCGCCTATTTCAATTGCACCTGCACGACGTGACCGGGCTTTTCCGGAACGCCCTCTGCGATCACCACGTAACGTCGCTGAATTTTGTCTTCGCCACGCCCCATACTCCGGCGAGATGCAAGAGCCGATATCCTCATTGTCTCCATCCCCTATTGCATATGCATTGTATGGTTAGACATCGCGTCCGGTGAGTGCATGGCAGGCATCGTATCCGGCAGTGGCGCAGGCGCAGTACCTGGCTGTGTCGGCGCCGCAACCGACGGCGGCAACTCCTGGCCAACCGCAAGCCGCATCGCCGCGATCTCCTGCTGCTGAGTTACGACGATTTCCTGCGCGAGACGGCGAAGCTGCTCGTTATGGCCGTAGCGAAGGACGGCCTTCGCCATATCGATCGCGCCTTGATGGTGCGGGACCATCATCGCGACGAAATCACGGTCGACATCGCCGGTCGGCTTGATCGTCATGTCCGCCATCATCTTGTTCATGGCGGCATCGTTTTCCGAAAGGAAGGGCTGCTCGCCGGCATAGTCTGGGCGATCGGCCACATATTGTACCGGCATGGCCCCGCGAACGTGATACGCCCTGGTGGGATTCTGGGCCAAGACGAACGACGTCGCCGCGACTGAGGCTGTCGTCGCAATTGAGATCACGCGTTTGCGAACGAAAGAACGTGACAGCACAATCATCCATACCTCCAAGCAAAATCTGCCGCTGCGTGGAGCGACCCACGGCCCAACCTCTTCCGTTTCCGAATACCTCTAGTGGGTAGTCCGCCCGAACAAGCCCAAAGACGTCGCGTCGCCGACGCCATTCAAGGTGGCGGTCGAACATCCCGTTCTCAACTAAAAAACGATTTAGGTTTCGACGGTGCCGATTGGATGTCGGATCGACGCGTTTGGCATCAACAAGCTGCTACAATCAGCCAACATTCGGTGATGACGCGGATCGCAGCACTCAAGACCCGGTGAGCTGGCCAGGACTTTTCTCCTCACGCGATGAGGCCGCGTCGAAACTCGCGCAAGCTAACTCTTGATCAAGCTATGCGCAGAAGGCCGATCTGTTCATTCAATTGTGACTGCGGACCCTCGCGCCTGTGATGACGAGCGCCCGTCTTCCTATGCGCCAGAACAGGCTGGCCGGACGATCGCACATCGCAGCGCTTGTTGTTTCAGGCTATGCGCGGCAAATTCGTTGCGCTGACTTCAACGACGTCACAGAAACGACGATGCCAGAGCCGGGCTCTCGGCGAGCGCATGCGCGGTATACTCCAGCGCGCTCCTGACCTGCGCTCGATTGACGGGGCCGCCGAGGCATATCCTGACTGCCTCGGGCGGCGATCCGTTGACGACGAATGCATCGCTTGCGACAACACCGATGCCGGTCGATCGCATGTGCTCGACGAATGCCGAGCGCGTCCATGGCGCGGGCAGTGGGACCCAGATGTTGAAGCTGAGCAGGTCCCCGCGATAGGAGCCTTTCGGCAATATCTCCGCTGCTAGCCTCTGCCGCGCCGACGTCTCCGTGCGGATGAACCGCAGGATCGTATCTGCGGTGCCGTCCTCGATCCAGCGCGTCACCAGCGACACCGTGAGCGGCGAGGCCATGACTGTTGCTGCACGAAGCGCGGAGGCGAACGGCCAGGCCGAACGCGTATCGGGGACCACGACATAGGCCGCGCGTAGTCCCGCGCCGATGCATTTTGCAAGGCCCGCGACATGCCAGGTGAGATCGGGCGCAATCGCGGCAAACGGCGCGTGGCCGTGACCGTGTTCGGGGATGAAGCCATAGGCATCGTCCTCGACGATCGGCAACTTGTAGCGCCGCGCGATTGCGACGATGTCGCGCCGTCGAGAGTCTGGAATCGTCAGCGTCGTCGGATTCTGCAGCGTCGGATTGAGATAGATCGCCTTCGGCTTCAGCTTCTTGCACGCATCGGTCAAGGCCTGCGGCTCGACACCGTCGTCGTCCATCGGCAAGCCGACCAGCGTGATGCCGAGTTGCGCGGCGATCGCGCGTATCCCCGGATAGGTGATGGCCTCGCACAGCACGACCTCGCCGGGCTTTGCGAGGATCGAGAGAATGCCAAGCAACGCCGGGTGCGCGCCAGGCGACACAAAGATACGGCTCTGCGCCGGCACCAGCGCGCGCCGGCCGAGCCAGCTCGACGCCGCATCCTTGTCGGCCTGGGTGCCGCCGAAACCCTGGTAGCGCAACAGCGAGACGACATCGCGTATGATGTAGTCCGCCCCCGCCTGCATCCTGGCGATCAAGTCGAGGTCATCAGGCTCGGGCGGCAGGTTCATCGAGAGGTCAACCGGCCGCGGCGGAAAGGCCTGCGCCGAACGCCGCGGGCGCGGCTTGTCGCGGACGAAAGTTCCCTGCCCGACCTTGGACTCGATCAGCCCGCGCTTCTGCGCCTCGACATAACCGCGCGCCACCGTCGTGAAGTCGATGTCGAGGCGCTTGGCCAGTTTGCGCTGCGGCGGCAATCGGTCGCCGATGACAAGTTTTCCGGCGGCGATATCATCGGCGATGGCGTCGGCAATCGCGAGATAGCGCGGCTTGTCACTGTTGGAGAGGTCGGGTCGCCAGTCGGTCATTTGCGAGATTTAGCACATGAATTCAAAATTGACCGTATATTGTTGCACGTCATCTCGCAATTAGGTCCGAAGCACTGCCATTCTTTCTGCGCACACGACGAAGGCGCCTGCATAACAATCGAGCGCGTTGCACAGTGCTGAGAGGCAGCTTTCTCTGACGGCAGAGAAACAATCCCTACAGTCCCGTCAGATATCCAGTCAAGGTTGACTGGATACATGACTGCATATTGACTGCTTTGATGATTTATCGTGCAAACAGGCATTTGGCACATCGATTGCAAATCCTGAAATCGATCCGGGAGGCCGGACGAGAGCAGGAGGTGCACAATGCCCGCAGTAACGATGCCCGCTCGCCAGAAAGGCGATTTTCTTGTCGATTATGAGGAGAAGGTTTTCGAGGACGTCAAAGCCAAGCCCGGCGAGAAGGCGCTGGTGACGTTCCACACTGTCGCGTTCGAAGGCTCGATCGGTCTCGTCAACATCCTTCAGGCGCTTCGGTTGAAACGAAAGGGCTTTGACACCTCGATCCTGCTCTACGGTCCGGGCGTCACGCTCGGCGTCCAGCGCGGCTTTCCGAAGATCGGCGACGAAGCGTTTCCCGGCGCCCAGAACTTCAACAACCAGCTCGCAAAATTCATGGACGAAGGCGGCAACGTCTACGCCTGCCGCTTCGCCTTGCAGGCGCTGTACGGCCATGGCGAGCCGTCGCTGATCCCAGGCATCCGGCCGATCAATCCGCTCGACGTGCTGGATCTGATCCTGATCCACCGCAACGACAACGCCTTCATGCTCCACACCTGGACGCTCTGAGCCGAACCTGCGCGAGCGGACGAGGGAGGAGACAGTGACAGCGAAACGCATCGTCAAGGCTGCAGCCGTCCAGATCGCACCCGATCTGGAGACGCCGAGCGGAACCGTCGATCGGATCCTTGCGGCCATTGCGGAAGCGGCCGGCAAGGGCGTCCAGTTCGCCGTGTTCCCGGAGACGCTGGTTCCCTGGTATCCGTATTTTTCCTTCGTCCGCCCGCCGGTCCTGAGCGGCGCCGAGCATATCCAGCTCTACGACAACGCCGTCGTGGTGCCGGGCCCGGTGACCGACGCCGTCGCGCAAGCCGCCAAGCGCCACGCCATGGTGGTCGTGCTCGGCGTCAACGAGCGCGATCACGGCTCGCTCTATAATGCGCAACTCGTATTCGATGCGACCGGCGCGATCGTGCTGAAGCGCCGCAAGATCACGCCGACCTTCCACGAGCGCATGATCTGGGGCCAGGGCGATGGCGCCGGACTGAAGGTGGTCGATACCGCCGTCGGCCGCGTCGGCGCGCTCGCCTGCTGGGAACACTACAATCCCCTCGCCCGCTACGCGCTGATGGCGCAACACGAGGAAATTCACGCCGCGCAATTTCCGGGCTCGCTGGTCGGACAGATCTTCGCCGACCAGATCGAAGTGACGATCCGCCACCATGCGCTCGAAAGCGGATGCTTCGTCGTCAACGCTACCGGCTGGCTCTCCGAGGAGCAGATCGCGAAGATCTCGCCGGACGAAGGCCTGCGCAAGGGCCTGCGCGGCGGCTGTATGACCGCGATCGTCTCGCCGGAAGGCAATCACCTCGTCCCGCCGCTCACCGGCGGCGAAGGAATTCTGGTCGCCGACCTCGATATGGCGCTGATCACCAAGCGCAAGCGGATGATGGACTCGGTCGGCCATTATGCCCGCCCCGAACTCCTGTCGCTTCTGCTCAACGACCAGCCGGCGCGTCCGATGCACGGCCTTCCCCCCAATCGACTCATGCCCATTCCGGGAGATGTATCCGATGACACAGCAGATGCCGCACCAGCGCCTCAAGGCGATGCCGACCGAGCAGTTGATCAACGAGTTGCAGTCCTTCGGAGTACGCCTCGCTGATCCCAGGAACGGCGGCATCAGCCGCCGGGGTGGCGCCGGCCCCTCCGACCATACGCCGTTCACCATCGACGGCTCCACCGTGATGGTGCCAGTCCATAATGCGCCGGCGTTCGAGAGCCCGTACCTCGTCGAGCGCCCGGATGCCGCCGGCCGCAGCCGCATCTCGCGCGACGGCATCGTGCTCGCCGACGTCTCGTTCCCGTTGCGGCCGAAATTCTACGAGCTCTCTACCGCCGACGGCATCCCCTATTCCAAGATCGCGACGCTGCATGGGCGTGACGTGCTCGCGACCACGGTGCTGCAGACCTGCATCCGCTATCAGAGCCGCACCAAGACCTGCCAGTTCTGCGCGATCGGCCAGTCGCTCGCGGCGGGACGCACGGTCGAGCACAAGACGCCGGCGCAGCTTGCCGAAGTCGCGAAGGCCGCCGTCGAACTCGACGGTATCAGCCACATGGTGATGACCACGGGCACGCCGCGCACCTCCGATCGCGGCGCGGCGATCCTTGCCGAGAGCGCCGCGGCCGTCAAAGCAGCCGTCGACCTGCCGATCCAGGCGCAATGCGAGCCGCCGGACGACTTCGCCTGGTTCGGCCGCATGAAGGATGCCGGTGTCGATGCCCTCGGCATGCATCTGGAGGTCATTGGCGCCGACGTGCGGCAACGGATCATGCCGGGCAAGGCCCAGGTCTCCGTCGACGACTATTTCGAAGCCTTCGCGGCGGCGGTGCCGGTGTTCGGCTGCGGCCAGGTCTCGACCTATATCCTCGCCGGTCTCGGCGACAGCCCCGCCAAAATTCTCGCCACCTCGCAGCGACTGATCGACATCGGCGTCTATCCATTCGTCGTTCCCTTCGTGCCGATCGCCGGCACTCCATTGGAGAGCCATCCGACACCACCTCCTTCGTTCATGCACGACATCCTGCGTCCGCTTGCGGACATGCTCCTGGCCGGGAACTTGCGGGCTTCCGACATCAAGGCGGGCTGCGGCAAGTGCGGCGCCTGCTCGGCGCTATCGACCTACGAACGGAGGGCCATCGCATGATCTTCGAATCCTTCAAGCCGTTCATTGCGCCGGAATTCCAGGTGAAGTTCGCAACCGAAGCCTGGGAGAAGGCTGCGGCCGCTGCGCTCCGCCGCCGGGTGTTTTGCGAGGAGCAGCACATCTTCGCCGATGATGACCGCGATGCGATCGACGACTTCGCCATTCCGCTCGTGGCGGTGTCGCTGCTTGGTGTCGCAGAGGACGACGTCGTCGGCACCGTGCGTATTCACCCTGATGACCATGAGCCTGATGTCTGGTGGGGATCGCGGCTCGCAGTTGCGAGGAGCTATCGCCGGCTGAGCGCGGTCGGCGCTGGCCTGATCCGGCTTGCGGTGTCGTCGGCACACGCGCGCGGCTGCCGACGCTTCCTCGCCAATGTGCAGAGCCAGAATGCGCTTCTGTTCCAGCACATGCACTGGCGATCGCTCGGCGAGTTCGAGCTGCACGGCCGCGCACATCACCGCATGGAGGCCGATCTCGATCACTATCCGCCATTCCGCACTCCTGAGACCGGCTTCCTCTCGCTGGCGAAACTGGCGGCCTGATCATGCTCTCCGGCGTCGCCATCGATCTGCTTGCGGAACGGCTTCGGCAGAGCCGCGGCATCGCCGCCAAGGCCGACATCGCCGCGGTGGCCTCCGCGCTCGAGCTGTCGGGCGATCAGGCAATCCCGGTCGGCGATGACTGCGCCGCGATCGCGGATGGTGACGGCTACCTCCTGTTTGCCATCGAAGGTTTCATGAACGAATTCGTCGCCGCCGATCCCTGGTTCGCCGGCTGGTGCGGCGCAATGGTCAACATCTCCGATGTCGCGGCGATGGGCGGACGGCCGACCGCGATCGTCAATGCAATCTGGTCCGACGGCGCGGATAACGCGGCGCCAATCCTCGCCGGATTGAAGGCAGCGGCGAAGGCGTTCGGCGTCCCCGTCATCGGCGGCCACACCAATGTCCGCAGCACCCAGAGCCAGTTCGCCGTCGCGATCCTCGGCCGCGCCGCCCGGCTGCTCACGAGTTTCGATGCGATGCCAGGCGACAAGCTCGTTGCCGCGATCGATCTGCGCGGCCGATACCGCGAACCGTTCGCGAACTGGGAAGCGGCAACCGACGCACCGCCGGAACGGCTGCGCGGCGACATCGCGATCCTGCCGTCGCTTGCCGAGTCCGGGCTTGCGTGCGCCGCCAAGGACATCAGCCAGGGCGGTATCGTCGGCACCGCTGCGATGCTCGCCGAGTGCTCGCAGGTGGCGCTCGCCCTCGATCTCGACGCGATACCGATTCCGGACGGCGTTCCGCTCGAACGCTGGCTGCAGACCTTTCCGAGCTTCGGCTACCTGCTGTCGGTCAAGCCGGAACATATCGACGAAGCGCTCGCCCGCTTCCGCCAGCGCGGCATCGCCGCTGCGTCTGTCGGCGACGTGATGGCCGGAACCACGGTCGACATTCGCGCAGGCTCCGACCGCGCCACGGTGTGGGATTTCGAACGGCAGCCCTTGATCGGCTGCGGCCCCTCCCGGCCTCCCGTTCAGCGGAGCGTCGCATGACCGCTTCATCCGCCCGGCTCCGCATCGCGATCCTGACCCACTCGACCAATGCGCGCGGCGGCGTGGTGCACGCGCTCGAACTCGCCGACGCCCTGACGAGGCTCGGCCATGTCGCCGTCGTGCATGCGCCCGATCGCACCGGCAAGGGCTTCTTCCGTTCCAGTCTCGCGCCGACCGTATCGGTGCCGGCGTCGGCTGTCTCTGATGACGTCACGTCGATGGTGGAAACGCGCATCGCGGACTATGTGCGGCATTTCGACGATCCCGCACATCGCCAATTCGATGTCTACCACGCCCAAGACGGCATCTCCGGCAATGCGCTGGCGACGCTGAAGCAGCGCGGGCTGATCCAGGGTTACGTCCGCACCGTCCATCATGTCGACGACTTCCGCGACGTGCGGTTGCGTCAACTCGACCAGCGCTCGATCGTTCTCGCCGATCAGCTCTTCGTCGTCAGCCGGATGTGGCAGGAGCGGCTGAGGATCGAACTGGCCTGCACGTCGACCTTGGTCGGCAACGGCGTCGACACCAGCCGCTACTCGCCCGCCTCCAATCCCATCGATAGCGCACTGCGCCCCCGGCTCGGCCTTCGCGAGGGACCGGTGCTGCTGGCGATCGGAGGCATCGAGCGGCGCAAGAATACCCATGCGATCCTCGATGCCTTCTGTCAGGTCCATGCCGTCCACCGCTCCGCACAGCTCGTGATCGCCGGCGGTGCTTCGCTGCTCGACCATGGCGCCTACCAGCAGCAGTTTCGGCTGCGACTGCAGGATGCAGGCCTGCCGGCAAATGCGGTGATCGAGACCGGGCCGCTGGCCGATGCCGAGATGCCATCGCTCTATCGGCTTTCGGATGCCCTGGTCTTTCCGTCGCTGCGCGAGGGCTTTGGCCTCGTCGTGCTTGAAGCGATGGCGAGCGGCGTTCCCGTGATCGTCTCGCATATCCCGCCTTTCACCGAATATCTCGGCGACGATGACGTCGCCTGGTGCGATCCACATCATGCAGGCTCGATCGCCAATGCGATCATCAGCGCGCTGTCCGAGCCGCTTCGCTCCCGCCTCGCCGCGAACGGACGTAACGTCGCCGAACGTCACGATTGGAGCCGCACCGCCGAGGCGCACCTTCCGGCCTATCACCGCATGAGCGAGGTGCATTATGCCTGAAATGCGTTTCCATGTGCGCTGGCCGGATGAAAGCATCGAGGCCTGCTATTCGCCGTCGCTCGTGATCAAGGACCATCTCGCCGTCGGCGCGATCTATCCACTCGCCGATTTCCGGGAACGCAGCCGCATTGCGCTGACGATCGCAGCGGAGCGCGTCCGCGAGAAATACGGTTTCCTCTGCACCCGTGCGCTCGGTCAGCTCGTCCGCATTGAGGAAACGGCTGGCCGGTTCGAAGCCACGCCGGGGGCCTCCGTCACCATCGTTTCGTTCGAAGAATAACAGGAGCTCATGATGTCTGATCTCGACTCTTACTACCCGGTCGTCGTGATCGGCGGCGGACAGGCTGGCCTTGCGATGAGCGCGCAACTCAGCCGGCACGATATCGACCACGTGGTGCTGGAGAAGAACAGCATCGCCCATTCCTGGAAGACGCAACGCTGGGACGCGTTCTGCCTGGTGACGCCGAACTGGCAGTGCCAGCTTCCCGGCTTTCCCTATGCCGGCAACGATCCGCACGGCTTCATGCTGCGCGACGAGATCGTCGGCTATATCGAGGACTATGCCAGGCACATCGCGGCTCCGGTCCGTGAGGGCGTTGCGGTCGTCAGGCTGAGGCAGGCAGATGGAAGATTCCTGCTCGAGACGACCGCGGGCGGGATCGCCGCTGATAGCGTCGTGCTCGCGGTGAGCGGATATCACGTCCCAAGGATTCCGGAGTTCGCGGAGCGGCTGGACCCGGCCATCACGCAGATCCATTCTTCCGCCTACCGCAATTCGGACCAGTTGCCATCGGGTGAGATCTTCGTCGTCGGCAGTGGCCAGTCCGGCTGCCAGATCGCCGAGGACCTGCATCTGGCCGGCCGCAAGGTTCATCTCGCGGTGGGCAGTGCGCCGCGCTGTCCTCGCTTCTACCGCGGCCGCGACGCCGTCGACTGGCTTGATGATCTCGGCCAGTACGATCTGCCGGTCGATCAGCATCCGCTGCGGGAGAAGGTTCGCAAGAACGCCAACCACTATCTCACCGGCCGCGACGGTGGCCGCGACATCGACCTGCGCAGGTTTGCGCTCGAAGGCATGAAGCTCTACGGGCGCTTGAAGGACGCGCGCGGCACCACGTTGCGGCTCGGCGATGATCTGAAGACCAACCTCGACAATGCCGATCGGGTCTACAACGGCATCTGCAGCCTGATCGACGATCACATTGCGAGGGGCGGGATCGATGCGCCGCTGACGCCGCACTATGCGCCGGTGTGGTCGCCCGCGGAGACGCCGACGGAGCTCGACCTTGCGGCAGCCGGTATCACCAGCATCATCTGGACCACCGGCTTTCGTTCGGACTGGTCGTGGGTCGATTTGCCGCTGTTCGACGGCGCAAGTTATCCCACCCACAAGCGCGGCATCACCTCGGTCGATGGCGCCTATGTGATCGGATTGCCCTGGCTTTACACCTGGGGTTCGGGCCGGTTCGTCGGCATCGGACGCGACACCGAGTTCGTGGCGGACCACATCGTCGGCCGCCGGAACGCGGTGCAGGAGAATGCAACTCGCGCAGACGGACGCATGCTTGCGCTTGATGCGGCGGGCTAAGCGCCAATCACACCGACGTCGTTCCCGCGAAAGCAGGGACCCATAACCACAGGCGGCTGTTGTGGCGGGAGCAAGCGGTTGCGGCGGAGCATACGACAATGGCCTGTGGTTATGGGTCTCGGGTCCCGGCTACGCCAAGGGGCTTCGCCGCGGCGCGCAAGCTCGGGACGACGGGGGAGAGATATGATTCAAATTTCAAATAGCGTGAGGATGTGAGGTTGCATTCTCGCGGCGTGATGCGCCCGAGGTTTGCTTCACTTTCCACCCTCCTCGATATCAGAGGGCGCAGGGAAAGCCGGGTGCCGGTTGCACCCATGGGTCCCGTGCAACAAAAAGCACGGGGGTAGGACCACAGGTTCAACCGAAGCATTCCGGCTTTCCCTGCGCGATGGTTTTACGGTTTCCTTCGTGCTCTCCCCGGTGACCGGGCTTTCTTGCCACCGTCATCTCAAGCGCGAAAAAAGTTCGCGCGAAAAACTTAGCGCCAGCGTCGGGGCGCCAGGACCACACGACTTCGCCGTCCGTGATGCGCGTGCTCGTCAGTCACACCCATCGCGTCCACCGCATCTCACCGCAACGTTCGTGACGATCGCGACCCGCCCCTCATTCGCGCTGAGACGCGCGGAGTTAAATCACTGATTTGCCCGACGGCGAAAGCGGAATGTTTTTTACGTGAGGGCTGGACAGACTTTTGGCTGATTTGCCCGTCGGGTTGATTTGTCACACCCAAAGTGGCCACATCGTCATTGCGAGCCAACGGGGCGCGCGTTCGCGCGACCCGTTGGCTCGCAATGACGGCGGGCTCGAACCGCAGCACTCCCGGTAAGGGGCTTTTCGACGACGATCATTCGTGTACTAATAAACAATCCGACTTGATCGGCACGTCAGGTCGCGGGCACAATGCGCGGCGCAGGGATTGAGCGAAAAGGACAAGGCATGGCCCACGATGCACCGCAGGCGACCGGACCGAGCAAGCTGGTGATCCGCAATATCGGGCTGTTGCTGTCGGGGGCGCTGGAACGGCCGATCCTCGATGCCGACACCATCGTGGCCGAGAACGGCAAGATCACGGCGATCGGCCGCGCCAAGGATGTCGACACCGAAGGCGCCACCACCATCGTCGATGCCAATGGCACGACGGTGGCGCCGGGACTGATCGACAGCCACGTCCACCCGGTGGCGGGCGACTGGACGCCGCGGCAGAACCAGACCAACTGGATCGACAGCTATCTGCACGGCGGCGTCACCACCATGATCTCCGCGGGCGAGGTGCACATGCCGGGCCGGCCGCGCGACGTCGTGGGCCTGAAGGCGATGGCGATCTTCGCGCAGCGCGCGTTCTGGACGCTTCGGCCCGGCGGCGTGAAGGTGCATGCCGGCGCGCCGGTGATCGAATGCGAGATGGTGGAAGAGGATTTCAAGGAAATGGCCGCTGCCGGCGTCAAGCTGCTCGGCGAGGTCGGCCTCGGCGGCGTCAAGGACGGCCCGACTGCGCGGAAGATGGTGGGATGGGCGCGCAAATACGGCATCCAGAGCACGATCCACACCGGCGGACCATCAATTCCCGGCTCCGGTCTGATCGACAAGGATGTCGTGCTGGAGGCCGATACCGACGTGGTCGGCCATATCAATGGCGGCCACACCGCCCTGCCCGACGACCAGATCCGCTGCATCTGCGAGGGCTGCAAGCGCGGCCTCGAACTGGTTCATAACGGCAATGAGCGCTCAGCGCTCTACACGCTGCGCACCGCGCGCGAGATGGGCGATCTTCACCGCGTCATCCTCGGCACCGATGCGCCCGCCGGCTCCGGCGTGCAGCCGCTCGGGATCTTGCGCATGGTCTCGATGCTGTCCTCACTCGGCGAACTGCCGGCCGAGATCGCGTTCTGCCTCGCCACCGGCAACACCGCGCGGATGCGCGAGCTGGATTGCGGATTGGTCGAAGTCGGCCGCGCGTCCGATTTCGTGCTGATGGACAAGGCGCAGCATTCGCCGGGCAAGACCATCCTGGAGAGCGTGCAGCTCGGCGATTTGCCGGGCATCGGCATGACCATCATCGACGGCATCGTCCGCACCCAGCGCAGCCGGAACACGCCGCCGGCCGGCAAGGTGCCGGAGATCGTGGGGCGGTGATAGTCCCGCTGTCATTCCGGGGCATCGCGCAGCGATGAGCCCGGAATCCATTTTGCCGCGTGCTCTGCGGCGAGATGGATTCCGGGCTCGATGCTTCGCATTGCCCCGGAATGACGGATGTAGCGGAGTGCGTAGGGTGGGCAAAGGCGCGGAGCGCCGTGCCCACCATCCAGCTCACTGCTCGGGATGGTGGGCACGCTTCGCTTTGCCCACCCTACGGATTCGCTCGCACCGTCACTCGATCACCTGCACCACTTTCTGCTGCTGCGGATCGACCAGCACGATCTGGTCGCCGACGGCGAGATAGCGATAGTTCCTGAGCTCGGCATTGTTGCGCACCATCTCCTCCGGCACGGGCTGCAGCGACAGGCAGTTCGACGCCGACGTTCCGCCTGCCGGCGTCTTCGCGCCGACCGTGGTCGAGGAACTCCGCGCCAATTCCCTGAACTTCCTGCGCATGTCGTCGGTGATGACGATGCGGTCGTGGCCGTAGGCTGCGGCGCCGCCCCAGCCCGGCCCGTCGTCAAGGATGTCGACGATCTCGCGCCGCCGCGGATCGACGATGACGACCCTGTTGTCAACGAGCGTGTAATCGTAGTCGCGATATTCTGGAGCGATCCGCACGATGTCGGCCGGCAGGCGGTGGGGCTGGATGCTCGGCGGCAATCGCTGGCCGATATTGACGCTCACATTCGAGGTCCGGGTCGCCGTTCGCTCGCTCCGCAGCCGATCCACGATCTGCTTGCCCTGGTCGTCATTGACATCAGCGGCGCGCTGACCGTCCTGTCCAGGCACCTGGCCGGCGCGAGGGCTCCCCTCACGCTTTTGATCCGGCACCTGCGCGATGGCCGCTCCGGCGCTGATCGTCAGTGCGATTGCCGTCGCGCAAAACCAATTGGTCTTCATCGCCGACTCCTGTTGGTCCCCGCTGCCCGTAGTCAGAATCGCAACCGGGCTTGCCGCATTTTGTTCCTGGGGCGGCGCCCTTGCGACGGTGATGGTGGGGCACGCCTCGTAGGCTTTGCCCACCCTACGAATGCCCTGACGTTAACGCAGCTTGCTGAGCAGCGCGATCAACATCTCGCGCTCCTTGCCATCGAGCGGCGCCAGCGTTTCCTTGGTGATCGCCAGCGCGTTCGGCGCAACTTTCTCGACCGTCTGCTGGCCCGTGCGGGTCAGGCTGACGAGGAGGCGACGGCCGTCCTCGGGATCAGAACTGGTCTCAGTCAGGCCGCGCGCGGTGAGGCGGTCGATGACGCCCTTGATGGTGGCGACATCCATCGCCGTCAGCCGGCCGAGCTGGTTCTGCGAGCACGCCCCCGTCTCGGCGAGCTTCGACAGCGCCGCCCATTGCGGCGAGGTCAGGTCGACGCCGATCTCGCGGGCGAAGATGGTGGCGTGGCGCTGCCAGACCTGGCGCAGCAGGAAGCCGATCTGCTCGTCCAGAATGTAGCTGGTCTTCTGCGGTTTTGGATTACGTTTCACTGCCCCGTTTCTGGCCATCACACTTCCTCAGAGCGACAGATGCGCATCGCGGATATCAGGCCGCGCGTCGAGCTCGGCCATCGTGCCGCCGAAGCAGATGCGGCCGCGCTCGATGATATAGGCGCGATCCGAGATCAGGCGCGCGAAATGCAGGTTCTGCTCGGAGACGACGATGCTCACGCCCTCCTTCTTCATGGCAAGGATCGCATCGACCATCTGCTCGACGATCTTAGGCGACAGGCCTTCGGAAGGCTCGTCGAGCAGCACCAGCGACGGATTGCCCATCAGCGTGCGCGCGATGGTCAGCATCTGCTGCTCGCCGCCGCTCATGCGGCCGCCCGCACGACCCCGCATCTCGCCGAGATTCGGAAACAGCGTGAACAGTTTTTCGCGCGTCCAGTATGGTGCGTTGGCGCGCCTCTGTTGACGGCCGACCTCGAGATTCTCCTCGACCGTCAGGTCGGTGAAGATGCGCCGCTCCTCCGGCACGTAGCCCAGCCCACCGCGCACGATCGCGTACGTCGGTTCGCGCGAAACGTCCCTGCCCTCGAAGACGATGCGCCCCGAGCGGTTCTCGACCAGGCCGACGATGGAGCGGAAGGTCGTCGACTTGCCGGCGCCGTTGCGACCGAGCAGCGCGACCACCTCGCCCTCGCCGACATCGAGCGTGATATCGAACAGGATATGCGCCGGGCCGTAGAAACTGTTGAGATCTTTCACCTGGAGCTTCATGCGTGCGCTCCATCGCGGTGGCGCGCGTCATAAACCAGGCCTTCGCCGAGATAGATCGCGCGGACCTGCGCATTGCCGCGGACTTCCTCGGGCGATCCCTCGGCAATCAGGCTGCCGCGGTTGAGCACCAGGATGCGGTCGGCATGCTCAAACACGACATCCATGTCGTGCTCGGTGAAGAGCACGCCGATCGACTGCTCTCGCGCGATCGTGGCGGTGAGCCGCATCAACTCGATACGCTCGCGCGGCGCCATGCCGGCGGTCGGCTCGTCCATCAACAGCAGTTTTGGATGGTTGGCGAGCGCGACCGCAAGCTCGAGCCGCTTGAGGTCGCCATAAGCGAGCTCGCCACAGGGACGCTCGGCATAGGCGCCCATGCCGACGAGATCGAGCAGCCGGCCGGCCTCCTCGCGCGCGAAATCCGGCGTCGATCTCCAGAGATTGAAGAGCTGGTGCCGGTGCGAGACCAGCGCGACCTGCACGTTCTCGCGCACCGTCATGGTCGGAAAGGTCGCGGTGATCTGAAAGGTGCGCCCCACGCCCAGCCGCCAGATCGCGCGTGGCTTCTTGCCGACGGTTTCCTCGCCCAGGATCGTGATGCGGCCGGAATCCGGGATGTTCTGGCCGTTGAGCATGTCGAAGCAGGTGCTCTTCCCCGCGCCGTTCGGCCCGATCAGCGCCAGGATCTCGCCGGCACGCAATTCGAAGGAGACGCCGCGCACGGCGTGCACGCCGCCATAGGATTTGGTCAGGCCTTCGACCGACAGCAATGTGGGGACCATGCTCATTCGGCGGTCTCGACGCGCGAGGTGAGAAGCGGCGAATTCGACGATGACGATTTGCGGCGGCGGCTGATGATCGAGTCCAGCGTGCCGACGATGCCTTTCGGGAAGGCGACCACGATCAGCACGATGAAGGCACCAAGCACCAGTTTCGACCAGTCGGTCTGGCTGACCAGCCAGATGTTCAAGGCCTTGTAGACGATGGCGCCGACGACCGCGCCCGATACCGTCTCGACGCCGCCGAGCAGCACCATGACCAGCGCATCGACCGAGAGCGAAATGCCCATATTGTCAGGGAAGACGCTGCCCTTCAGATACGCGAACAGCGCGCCGGCGAGGCCCGCCACAGTGCCCGCGATCACGAACGCAGTCCACTGGATGCGTTTGCCGTTGATGCCAACAGCCTCGCTGCGCAACGGCGAATCCCGCGTGGCGCGGAGCGCAAAGCCGAAGGGCGAGAACACGATGATGCGGAGGACAATGACCGCGAGCGCGGCGATGCCGAGCGAGAGCCAATAGAAATGCGATGGGCTCGCCGCCCATTTTTCCGGCCAGACGCCGAGGATGCCGTTGTCGCCACCGGTGACCGCCACCCATTGGAACGCGATCGACCACACAATCTGGGCGAAGGCGAGCGTCAGCATCGCGAAATAGACGCCGGAGAGTTGCACGGCGAAGAAGCCGAACACGGCGGCGCCGACGAGCCCGAGCAGCGGACCGAGCAGCAGGCATACGATCATCGGCAGCCCCGCCAGCTTGGCCAGGAAGGCGACGCCATAGGCGCCGAGGCCGAAATAGGCGGCGTGACCGAAGGAGGCGAGCCCGCCGACCGACATCAGGAAATGCAGGCTGACGGCGAAGATCACGAAGATCGCGATCTCCGAGGCGACGGTGAGCGCGTAATTGCCGCCGAAGAGCGGCAGCGCGGCAGCGACGATCAGCGCGGCGACCGCGGCCAACCGTTCGTTCGAGGTCCAGGGCCGCCAGGGATTGACGGTGAGGCCCGGCGTGCGGCGCGCCGGCGCTTCCGGTTTGCCGAACAGGCCCCAGGGGCGGACGATCAGGACCACCGCCATCACCAGGAACACGAGGATGATGGAGATCTTCGGGAAGACCAGGATGCCGAAGGCATTGAGCTCGGACACCAGCACCGCGGCCACGAAGGCGCCGATGATGCTGCCGAGGCCGCCGATCACGACGACGACGAACACATCGACGATGATGCGCAGATCCATCGCATGATGCACCGCATCGCGCGGGATCTGCAGCGCGCCGCCGAGGGCTGCGAGGAAGACACCGACCGCAAACACGCTGGTGAACAGCCATTTCTGGTTGACGCCGAGCGCTGCGACCATGTCGCGGTCCTGCGTCGCCGCGCGCACCAGGATGCCCCACCGGGTGCGCTGGAACAGCAGCCAGAGGATGCCGAGCACGACGGGGCCGAGCACGATCAGGAACAGGTCATAGCTCGGGATGTTCTGGCCGAAGAAATCGACCGCGCCCTTGAAGCCGGGCGCGCGGCGGCCAACCAGGTCGCTCGGGCCCCAGATCAGCACGACGATATCCTGAACCATGAGCGTCAGGCCGAAGGTCGCGAGCAACTGGAACAGTTCTGGCGAATGGTAGATCCGCCGCAGCAGCACCATCTCGACCAGCACGCCGACGATGGCGACGACAAGCGCTGCGACAACGATGCCGCCCCAAAAGCCGAGCGCGCCGGAGAAGCGCTCGGTGAGCGTGAACGCAATATAGGCGCCGAGCATGTAAAAGGCGCCATGCGCGAAGTTCACGATCCGGGTCACGCCAAAGATGATCGACAGCCCCGAGGCGACCAGGAACAGCGAGGCGGCGCTGGCAAGTCCGGTCAGGAACTGAACGACGTAAAAGGCCATCGGCGGTCCGGGTTGGAGGTTGAGTCACCTCTCCCCGCTCTTTTGCGGGGAGAGGTCGAATTGTCCAGCGGAGCATCGTCCGGCGCAATTCGGGTGAGGGGCTGTCTCCACGCGCGCGACTCGTGGAGGCAGCCCCTCACCCCAACCCTCTCCCCGCAAGGGCGGGGAGAGGGAGAAGGTCCGCATCAATCCTTCGGCCGGAGCTTTTCGATCTCGGCATCGCTGGGGAGATAGTCGGAGCCCTTCTTGTAGGAGGACTCCACCATCACGCCCTTGCCGTCCTTCAGCGCGGTCTTGCCGACGTAAGCACCGAGCGTCGACTGGTGATCGATCTTGCGGAAGGTGATCTCGCCGAACGGCGACGACACCGACAGGCCTTCGGTCGCCGCGATCAGCTTCTCCGGATCGGTCGAGTTCGCCTTGGTCAGGATCGCCGCCGCGGACTTGATGGTCTGGTAGCCGACGATCGAGCCGAGCCGCGGGTAATCCTTGAACTTGGCCTGGTAGGCCTTCAGGAACGCCTCATGCTCCGGCGTCTTGATCGCGTACCAGGGATAGCCGGTGACGATCCACCCCTCAGGTGTTTCGTCCTTGAGCGGATCGAGATATTCCGGCTCTCCGGTCAGGAAGCTCACCACCGCGCGGTCCTTGAACAGGCCGCGGGTGTTGCCTTCGCGCACGAGCTTCACCAGATCGGCGCCGAAGGTGACGTTTAGGATCGCTTCCGGATTGGCGGCGGCAACCGCCTGCACCACCGGGCCGGCGTCGATCTTGCCCTGCGGCGGCCACTGCTCGTCGACCCAGACGATGTCCGGGCGCTTCTCCGACATCAGCTTCTTGAACACAGCAACCGCCGACTGGCCGTATTCGTAGTTCGGCGCGATGGTGGCCCAGCGCTTGGCCGGCAGTTTTGCGGCGGCCTCGACCAGCATCGCGGCCTGCATGTAATTGGAGGGGCGCAGGCGGAAGGTGTAGCGGTTGCCCTTGGACCAGGTGATGGCGTCGGTCAACGGCTCGGCGGCGAGGAAGAATACCTTCTTCTGGTTGGCGAAGTCGCTGACGGCGAGCCCGATATTGGAGAGGAAGGTGCCGGCGAGCATCGCGACGTTCTCGCTCGAGACGAGTTCGTTCGCGGCAGTCTGCGCATCGGCCGGCTTGCCGTTGTCATCCTTGGAGATGACGACCAGCTTCTTGCCGTTGATACCGCCGGCGGCGTTGATCTCCTCGACCGCGAGCTGCCAGCCCTTCCGATAGGGCTCAGTGAAGGCGGGCAACAGCGAATAGCTGTTGATCTCGCCGATCTTGATCTCGCTCTGGGCCATGGCAGCGTCAGCCATGCCCGCAACCAGGACCGCGAGCCCTGCCCCAATCAAATAATTCCGCATCCCTTACCCTCCGATTCCCAAGAAAAATTATCTCAAACCGTCTTCGCCCTTGATCTCCGCGACCGTCAATCCGCCAACGCGCGGCAGCGGCCGGCCAGAATCCGTGACCGCGACCGCCACCATGATCTCGTTCGCCCGCGGCGCGTCGTTGATCTGTACCTCCATGCCATCGAAATGGCTGCGCACGAAAGCCGCATCCTTGTGCCCGAGCGGGATATCCAGCGTCGTCCCCGGACCAGAACGCTTTTTCGAGGACGGAATCAATGCGGCGCCTTTACCCAGGACCTTGCGGACCGGCGCTCCCATCTTGGGATGCAAGATCGCGGCCGCATGCTCGATCTCGCCGTTTTCGCCGACGGCCGCGGCCTTTCCATAGGAATGCGCCTTGGAGCCTTCGATGCCGAGCGCCGCCACCGCCCGTTTCGACAGCAATTCGCCGAGTTCCTCGCCAATCGCGATCAGGGGCGAAAGATCCTCGACATAGCGGCCGGCAAAGGGGTTCTCGATCACCGCGATCGCCGCAGCGCGCCGGGTCGGCGGGGCGATGGTCTTGCCCATCTCGATGTGGGTCTCCTCGACCACCGTGACGATCTTGCGAATGATGGCACTCATCGGTTTCCGCCCTGTTGTTTTGCGCCCGTTACCGCTCAGGCCCGCGCATTCTCTATCGCGCATTCATGAACGAGTTGCGATTCCGGCATCGCGGGCGCACGCGCCCTCACGATGACAGTCTCGCCGATGAGGCGCAGCGCCGCGCCCTCGATCAATCCTGCCGCGAGGCATTGTCGCGCGCAAACCGCACCTGCTTCAAGGGCATCAGTGATCTCGCGGGCCGACAATGGGCCGACCTCCCGCGTCACCAGGCGCGGGCCGAGGTCGCTGTCGGGCTGCAGTTCACTTGCCGGGCGGCGGACAATCGCCGGGTGTCCGGGCAGGTCGACGGCGTTGGCAATGACGGTCGCGGCGGCATCGGCTGCGGAGGCGGTCCGCGCCAGCACGGTGACGGCATCGGCGATGCCGAACGAGAAGCTGCGGCCGTGACGGCCGCTGGTGGCGATGCCGCGGATGGGATCGTCGGCGCCGATCACCACGGTCTGCAGCAGGCCGCGACGATCGGGGCGATCGATCAGGCCGACGGTGAACTGCTCGTCGCCTGCCAGATGCAGGGCGATGTCGCCACCATTGTTGACATAGGCCCGATCGAGCGATGCAGCCTCCAGCATCGCGCCAAGGATTTCCTCCGCCACGCTGCCGGCGACCGCGGCCATCGGCGTGATGAAGCGATCGGCGGCGAACGGGGTCACCGCTGCATGCATGCGGCGCGCGACGTCGCCATGGAGGGCGCAGTGCATCGGATGGGCCGCCTTGCGTAACTCGCCGAGCTCCATGCAGAGCCCATCCAGCAGGCCGGTGAAGCGGCACACCGCGGCGTCATAGGCTGCGCGCACGGCGGTCTCGCTTCCCGTCGCCTCCACGATCAGATCGATCGGTCCGTCCTGCAAATGCAGCCGCTTGCCATCAGGAAGAAGCGCGATTTGCGGACGTCTCGTCATGTTCGCCTCCCCGAGGTGAAGAGCATCGGCCGGATCTCGGCGCTGTCGCGCAGCGAGGACAGCGGCCGCACATAATCCATGTGGCCGCCGAGCGCCGCATAGTCGGAAAGTTTTAGCGTGAACTCGATCGGCGCGACCAGCGCCGGCGTCGGCACGTAACCGAATGCCCCTATCGGCATCTGCGTGACATCGACCATGAAGGTGATGCCGCCGCCCGGCCAGACATAGACAGGCGCACCGCCGCTGGTGACGCGGGTCAGCGCATCCTTCACCGAGCGCGTCAGCCGCACCGGGTTGTCGGTGACGCCGGCGCGCAGCGAGCCGCCGGCGCCGGCCATGAACAGCACGGTGCACAGCGCCGGTTCGCAATTCTCCTGGATGCGCTCGACCGAGAATTTAAGCTCCGGCGGCATCTCCTGCTCGATCGGCCGCAGCGCCTCGTCGAGCACGTAATAGGCCGCGTGCTCGCCGGTGGTCGAGACCATCAGCATGGTCAGCCCCGGCCGCGCTTCCTTGGGATCGAACGGGCCGAGCACGGAAAGCGGATCGGAGATCCTGGTGCCGCCCCAGCCGGTGCCGGGCTCGGCCACCTGGAAGTAGCGGCCGGGCGTCGAGCGGCGGCCTTTCATCTTGATGCCGGTGTCAGGAATATCCAATAGCTTGCCGGCCTGGTGCTCCGAGAGCACGCCGGTGATGTGGTCATCGACAACAACGACCTCGTCGACCTTGCCGTGCCATTGCTTGGCGAACATGCCGATGGTCGCCGAGCCGCAGCCGACGCGCATGCGCTCTTCCTGCACGCTGTTGACAACAGGCGCCTGGCCCGCCTGCACCACGACAGTAGCGCCGCCGTCGATCGCAAGTTCCACCGGCTTGCAGTTGGAAAGATCCATCAGCGTGTCACAGGTGACGCGGCCCTCCTTCTTGGAGCCGCCGGTCAGATGATGCACGCCGCCGAGCGACAGCATCTGCGAGCCATATTCGCTGGTGGTGACATGCCCGACCACTTCGCCCTGCGCGCGCACCGCCGCAGTCTCGGGGCCGAGATAGCGGTCGGTGTCGATCTTCACCTTGACGCCGCAATAGGAGAAGATGCCTTCGGTCACGACGGTGACCATATCGACGCCGTCGATGTCCGACGACACGATGAAGGGCGCCGGCTTGTAATCGGGATAGGTGGTGCCGGCGCCGATCGCGGTGACGAAGATATCGCCCTGGTGGACGATCTTGCCGTCCCAGTCGCCGCTCGCCTGGAACGGCACCACGCGCCCGCCATGCTCGAGCGCGCGCGACAGCACGATATGCGGATCGACGCGCACCAGTCTGCCGTCGTGATTGGCATAGCGATCGCAGGCGCCCGCCGCCCCTGGCTTGATGTAGCACATCACCGGACAGGCATCGCAGCGGATCTTGTCAGAAGCGGCAACGTCAGCCATCGCGAACAAGCCTGGTGTTGGGAGGCGGCGTCATCTTCTCCCCGGGATCTCAATCATCGGGGATATCGTTCGTATACGAATGATCCTGCGCGCAGGTTGTAACCCTGTCAAGCGGATGCAATCGCGAAAAACCACACCTGCCGAATAAAACCTCATTTGCCTCCCCGCTTTGTCCAGAAAGCGGGCAGCGCAGTGCAGCAAAAAGCGAGCAGCTTGCACGTTTGTACACAAACGTTATCCTCCGATGCCATCGATCGCCGATTTTGCGATCGCCCGTTTTGCAATGCAATCATCGAAACGCCTATCGAAGCCTTTGGGGACCACGAGCCGATGCGCCTGACCGTCAACGGCAGGATTGTCGATGTCGACGCCGCTCCGGACACCGCACTGCTTTACGTGCTGCGCAACGATCTCGAACTGAACGGACCGAAATATGGTTGCGGCCTCGGCGAATGCGGCGCCTGCGCGGTGCTGATCGACGGTGTCGCGGCGCGATCCTGCGTGATCCCGACCGACGGCTGCATCGGGCGCGACATTGTGACGCTCGAAGGGCTCGGCACGCGCGAGCATCCCGATCCTGTGCAGCAAGCCTTCATCGCCGAGCAAGCCGCGCAATGCGGCTATTGCCTCAACGGCATGATCATCACGACCAAGGCGCTGCTGACGCGCAATCCGCGTCCGAACGAAAACGAGGTGCTGGAGGCGTTGCGCTACAATCTCTGCCGCTGCGGCGCGCATATCGAGATCATCCGCGCCGCCATGCGCGCGGCCGGCCACCAACTCGAGGCGCGCGATTGATGGCCGCGCAGGAGAATCCCGTGCGGCCGGACGGCTCGCTCACCGTTGTTCGACGATCGGATGCGAACGGCGCGTTCGAGACCTTCATCAGGATCACGGCGGATGGCTTGGTCACCGCCTATAACGGCCATGTCGATCTCGGCACCGGCATCCGCACCGCGCTCGGGCAGGTCGTCGCTGAGGAACTAGACGTATCCTTTGCGCGCGTCGTCGTGGTGCTCGGCGACACCTCGCAGACGCCCAACCAAGGTCCGACGATCGCCAGCGAGACCATGCAGATATCGGCGGTGCCGCTCCGCAAGGCGGCGGCGCAGGCGCGGCACTTTTTTGTCGCGCGCGCAGCGGAACGGCTCGAACTATCAAGCGATGAACTCGCGATCGAGGACGGACTGGTCCGCGGCAAGGACAACCGCAGCATCACCTATGGCGAATTGATCGCGGACGAGACGATCCGCCTTGAGCTCGCTGACGATGTGTCGGTGAAGGCCGTCGATGCCTATGCCGTCGTCGGGCGTTCGGTGCCGCGCGTCGATCTTCCGGCCAAGGCAACCGGAGAACTGGTCTACGTCCACGATGTACGCGTGCCCGGCATGCTGCACGGCCGCGTGGTGCGCCCGCCCTACGCCGGCGTCGATGCCGGGCCGTTCGTCGGCACCAGCCTGATTGCAGTCGACGAAGATTCGGTGCGCAACATTCCAGGCCTCGTCGCGGTCGTGCGGATCGGCGATTTCGTCGGCGTCGTCGCCGAGCGCGAGGAGCATGCGATCAAGGCGGCGGCGCAACTGATGGTCACCTGGAAACCGGGACCGACCTTGACCAACCTGGAGAATATCGAGCAGGCGCTGCGCACCAATCCATCGACGCCGCGCACGCTGCTCGACAAGGGCGATGTCGATGCTGCGATCAAGGCCGCCGCGAAGCCGATGCAGCGGACGTATCTGTGGCCGTACCAGATGCATGGCTCGATCGGCCCGTCCTGTGCGGTGGCGGACTATCGCGACGGTGCGATCCGTGTCTGGTCGGGCACGCAGAACCCGCACATCCTGCGCGGCGATCTTGCGCTGCTGATCGAGCGGCCGGAGGCCGAGATCGAGGTGATCAGGATGGAGGCGGCCGGCTGCTATGGCCGCAACTGCGCCGACGACGTCACAGCGGATGCGCTCTTGCTCTCGCGCGCCGTTGGCCGTCCGGTGCGCGTGCAATTGACACGCGAGCAGGAGCACGCCTGGGAGCCGAAAGGCACCGCTCAATTGATGGACGTCAATGGCGGCCTGAATGCAGACGGCAGCGTAGCGGCCTACGACTTTGTCACGCGTTATCCCTCGAACGGCGCGCCGACGCTGGCGCTTCTGCTCACGGGGCGGATTGCGCCGACGCCTGATGTCTTCGAGATGGGCGACCGCACCGCGATCCCGCCTTACGATTACGAGCATATGCGCGTGGTCGCCAACGACATGCCGCCGATCGTGCGCGCCTCCTGGTTTCGCGGCGTCTCAGCGCTGCCGAACACCTTTGCGCATGAATCCTATATCGACGAACTCGCGACTGAAGCCGGCGTCGATCCGATCGAATACCGGCTGCGCTACCTCAAGGACCAGCGGGCGATCGATCTCGTCAATGCGGTCGCCGAACGCGCCGGCTGGAAGCCGCGGCCGGTGTGCGAGGAGAAGGTCGCGGAAGGCGACATCGTGCGCGGGCGCGGCTTTGCCTATGCGCTCTACGTCCACAGCAAGTTTCCGGGCTATGGCGCGGCATGGTCGGCGTGGATCGCCGATGTCGCGGTCAACAAGGCAACCGGCGACGTCAGCGTGACGCGCGTCGTGGCCGGCCAGGATTCCGGCCTGATGATCAATCCGGACGGCGTGCGCCATCAGATCGAGGGCAACATCATCCAGTCGACCAGCCGCGCGCTGATGGAGGAAGTCACCTTCGAACGCGGCGCGGTGACGGCACGGGAATGGGGCGCCTACCCCATCATCAAATTCCCGGAGCTTCCCAAGATCGATGTGCTGATGCTGCCGCGGCAGGACCAGCCACCGCTCGGCGTCGGCGAATCCGCTTCCGTGCCGAGCGCGGCCGCCATCGCGAACGCAATCTATGATGCGACTGGCGTTCGTTTCCGCGAGCTGCCGTTTACGCCCGAACGTATCCTGAAGGGATTGCACGGCGAGCAACCGACTGCTGAGCCTACGCTGGCGCCACCGCCGCCTGCTCCGTCGAACAAATGGCAAAGACCGTTCGCGAAACGTCCCGGCGTGCTCGCAGGCATCGCCGCGCTCTGTGCGGCCGCCGTCGGCATCGGCGCGGCCGTGCTGCCCTGGCGGGCGATCGCGCCGATCGCGCGGCCGGACGCATCTGTCTATTCGGCCGCGACCATTGCCCGCGGCAAGGAACTGGCGGCGCTCGGCGCCTGCGCCGTGTGCCATACCGAAACGGGCGGAATGCTCAATGCCGGCGGCCGGCCGCTGGAAACGCCGTTCGGCGTCATCTACGCGACCAACATCACGCCTGACGTCGAGACCGGCATCGGCGCGTGGTCCTATCCCGCCTTCGAGCGCGCGATGCGCGAAGGCATCCATCGCGACGGCCGGCATCTCTATCCGGCTTTCCCCTACACCTATTTTGCCAAGGCTGATGATGCTGATCTGCAGGCGCTCTATGCCTACCTGATGGCGCAGGCACCGGTGCGCGCGACGACGCCGGAGCACGAACTGAAGTTTCCATTCAACCTGCGCCCGCTGCTCGCCGGATGGAATGCGCTGTTTCACGATACAAAATCATTCCAGCCCGATCCGACCAAGTCGGAGATCTGGAATCGCGGCGCCTATCTGGTCGAAGGTCTCGGCCATTGCAGCGCCTGCCATTCGCCGCGCAACGCGCTCGGCGCCGAACTCCAGAGTGCCTATCTCGGCGGCGGCTTTGCCGAGGGCTGGGAGGCGCCGGCGCTGACGTCGCTTTCGAAAGCGCCGATCCCCTGGAGCGAGGACGAGCTTTACGCCTATTTGCGCACCGGCCAATCCCGCTTCCACGGCGTGGCGGCCGGACCGATGGCGCCGGTCGTGAAGGAGTTGGCCGCGTTGTCAGACCAGGATATCCGCGCCATGGCCGTCTATCTCGGCTCTTTCAATGACGCGGCCACCGACGGCTCGGCGCAGGAAGCCCTCGCCGTGAAACTCGAACATGCGACGGCCACGAGCGCGGTCGTGCCCGCCTCTTTCGGCGCCCGCCTCTATCAGGGCGCCTGCGCGGTCTGCCACGAGGTGGGCGGACCGCCTCTGTTCGGCAGCCGGCCCTCGCTGTCCCTCAACAGCAATCTGCACAGCGCGGTGCCGGACAATTTGATCCAGGTGATCCTGCACGGCATCCGCGAACCCGCGACCGGCGATCTCGGTTATATGCCGGGGTTCAAAGAGAGCATGACCGACAGCCAGGTCGCCGAGCTTGTTTCCTATCTCCGACGGCAGTTCGCCCCGGACCAGCCGGCCTGGACCAGCATCGAGACGGCCGTCGGCAGGATCAGACAGGGAACACGCTGAGCTGCCCTGCCAGAACTCCTGCCATAACCCACTGGTTGGGTGGCTTTTGGCAGGCTAAGGTTCCGCCATGACGTTTACGGATATTGCAACCCGGACCTACAACCATGGCTGGCGGCTCGACCCGATCGTGCGCAGCCTGCTCGACACCGATTTCTACAAGCTGTTGATGCTGCAGATGATCCGGGAATTCTACCCGGAGACGCGCACGACCTTTTCGGTGATCAACCGCACCAGTCGGGTCCGGCTTGGCGAGGTGATCGACGAGGGCGAGCTGCGTGCCCAGCTCGACCATGCCCGCACCATCCGCTTCAGCAAGAATGAGCTGATCTGGCTCGCCGGTAATACGTTCTACGGCAAGACCCAGATGTTCTCGCCGGATTTCATCAACTGGCTTTCGAATTTCCGCCTACCCGAATATGAACTGCACAAGGTCGACGGGCAGTATGAGCTGCATTTCCACGGGCCCTGGACCCACACCACGATGTGGGAGATCCCGGCGCTCGCGATCCTGAACGAATTGCGCTCGCGCGCGGCGATGAAGGGCCAGGGCCGCTTCGCGCTCGACGTGCTCTATGCCCGCGCCAAGGCCAAGCTGTGGGCCAAGGTCGAGCGCTTGCGCAAGCTCGAGGGCTTAAAGCTTTCGGACTTCGGGACCCGCCGCCGCCACGGCTTCCTCTGGCAGCGCTGGTGCGTCGAGGCTGTGAAGGAAGGGCTTGGGCCGTCCTTCACCGGCACCTCGAACGTGCTGCTGGCGATGGACAACGACCTCGAAGCGATCGGCACCAACGCGCATGAGTTGCCGATGGTGGCCGCGGCGCTCGCCAATTCGGACGAAGAGCTGCGCTGGGCGCCCTACGCTATCCTCGACCAGTGGCGCCATACCTATGGCGGCAACCTGCTGGTCGCACTCCCCGATGCCTTCGGCACGCGGGTGTTCCTGCGCGACGCGCCGGATTGGGTCGCGGACTGGACCGGCTTTCGCCCGGACAGCGCGCCGCCGATCGCGGCCGGCGAGGAAATCATCAGATGGTGGAAGCAGAAGGGCCGCGATCCCAAGGAGAAGCTCCTGGTCTTCTCCGACGCCATGGATGTCGATTCCATCGAGGAAACCTACCGGCATTTTTCCGGCCGCGTCCGCATCAGCTTCGGCTGGGGCACCAACCTCACCAATGACTTCGTCGATTGCACGCCCAATGGTTCCGCCGATCTCGACCCGATCTCGATCGTCTGCAAGGTGACCTCGGTCGACGGCAGGCCGGCGGTGAAACTCTCAGACAATCCCGAGAAGGCGACCGGCATCCCCTCCGAGGTCGAACGCTACGTGCGCGTATTCGGCAATGCCGGCCGCGTGCGCGCCGCCGTGCACGTCTGATATAAGCGCGCTGCCCACCTTCCCTATCATCTCGCGAGTTTCAGCATGCCCGCACCAAAGCCGCCTGCGTTCGAAACCCTCAGCCTGCATGCCGGACAGCGTCCCGATCCCGTGACGGGATCGCGCGCGGTGCCGATCTATCAGACGACGTCCTACGTCTTTCAGGACGCCGATCATGCGGCGGCGCTGTTCAACCTGGAACGCGCCGGCCACATCTACACGCGGATTTCCAACCCGACGACCGCAGTGCTGGAGGAGCGGATCGCGGCGCTCGAAGGCGGCGTCGGCGCGATCTGCACGGCGAGCGGCATGGCCGCGATGCATCTGGCGATCGCGACCCTGCTCAATGCCGGTGACCACATCGTCGCCTCGGCTTCGCTCTATGGCGGCACCATTAATCTCTTGGCGCATACGCTGCCGCGCTTCGGCATCACGACGACGTTCGTGAAGCCGCGGGCTCTGGACGAGTTCCGCGCCGCGATCAAGCCGAACACGCGCCTGGTGATCGCCGAGACCATCGGCAATCCCGGGTTAGAGGTGCTCGATATCCCCGCGGTGGCTGAGATCGCGCATGATGCAAAGATTCCGCTTCTGATCGACAACACCTTCGCGACGCCCTATCTCAGCCGTCCGATCGAATTCGGCGCCGACATCGTCATGAACTCGGCGACGAAATGGCTCGGCGGGCATGGCATCGCGATCGGCGGCGTCATCGTCGACGGCGGCGGCTTCGACTGGCATGCATCGAGCAAATTCCCGCAGCTCACCGAGCCCTATGCCGGCTATCACGGCATCGTCTTCGACGAGCAGTTCGGCAAGGCCGCCTTCATCATGCGCGCCCGCACCGAAGGCTTGCGCGATTTCGGCGCCTGCCTGTCGCCGACCAACGCGTTCCAGCTCCTGCAGGGCATCGAGACGCTCGGCGTGCGGATGGATCGGCATATGAGTAATACGCTCGCGGTGCTGGAATTCCTGACCGCGAACAAGGCGGTCGACTGGGTGCTACATCCGGCGCTGGAGAATCATCCGGACTACGAGCTTGCGAAGAAGCTGCTGCCGCGGGGCGCCGGCTCGATCGTCAGCTTCGGCATCAAGGGCGGACGCGCGGCGGGCAAGAAGTTCATCGAGTCACTCAAGCTGATCAGCCACCTCGCCAATGTCGGTGACGCCAAGACGCTGGTGATCCATCCCGCCTCCACCACCCATCAGCAGATGGACGCCGACCAGCTCAAGGCTGCCGGCGTCGGCGAAGAGCTGGTGAGGCTCTCGGTCGGCATCGAGACCGCGCAGGACATCATCGACGATCTCGGCCAGGCGCTTCGGGCGTCGCAGAGGGTTTGAGCCATGCAGCTTTCGGTGAATGGGATTGAGACCTTCGTCGTGACCGGCGGAAAGCCGTTCGATCCATCGTTGCCCACGGTCGTGATGATCCACGGCGCGGGTTTTGACAGCTCCACCTGGGCGCTGCACAGCCGCTGGTTCGCGCATCACGGCTATTCGGTGCTGGCGCCGGATCTGCCCGGCCACGGCCGCTCGTCCGGCAAGCCCTTGCCGACGATTGCGGAGATGGCGGATTGGATCGCGACGTTGTTGCAGGCGGCCGGTGCTTCGAAGGCGAAGCTGATCGGCCATTCCATGGGCTCGCTGATCGCGCTGGAGACCGCGGCGAGGCACCCGGAGAAAGTAACGGCGCTGAGCCTGATCGGAACGGCGGCGACGATGACGGTGGGGCCTGATTTGTTGAAGGCGGCGGAGGCCAACGATCCCGCCGCGATCGACATGGTCTCGATCTGGGGCCTCGGCTTCAAGGCCGAACTCGGCGGCTCGCTCGCGCCGGGACTGTGGATGCACCACGGCGCGCAGCGCGTGCTGCAGCGTGCGCGACCGGGCGTGCTCTACAATGATCTGAACGCCTGCAATTCGTACCAGAACGCGCTTGCCGCGGCGGCGCAGATCAAGGTGCCCACGACCTTCATCCTCGGCGAGCGCGACCTGATGACTCCAGCGAAAGCCGGCAAGACGCTGGCGGCGGCGGCGCCAAACGCGCGCACCGTGGTGCTGGCCGGTGCCGGCCACATGATGATGGTCGAGCAGCCCGACGAATTGCTGGCGGCGCTGCAGCGGTAGTTCTTCCCTTCTCCCCTTGTGGGAGAAGGTGGCGCGAAGCGCCGGATGAGCGACTATCTGGATTGTCAAGTTGCATTGGCGTAAGCGGCACGCGCCTCGCGTGCTTTGGCGTTGAGGCGGACCAGGAGC